>NZ_JBYTCR010000005.1:171066-192788 GCF_058790455.1 Aeromicrobium sp. EU05-FHT14F07 | reverse complement strand
CGCTCACTCGCCCGCAGGATCGCCGACCTCGACACCGAGATCAGCAACCTCGACGCGTCCCTGACCGGACTCGTCAGAGCCACCGCGCCCCGACTGCTGGCCCGACCCCAGGTCGGCATCCACGCCGCCGCGCAGCTGTTGATCACCGCCGGGCAGAACCCCGAACGAATCGCCACCGACGCAGCGTTCGCCCGCCTGGTCGGCGTCGCACCCATCCCGGCCTCCTCCGGCCAGAGTCACCGCATGCGACTGCACCGCGGCGGTGACCGCCAAGCGAACAAGACCATCCACATGATCGCCGTCGGCCGACTCCGCCACCACCAGGACGCGATCAACTACCTACAACGACGCACCAGCGAAGGACTCTCCAAAAAGGACACCATCCGCGCCATGAAACGCCACATCGCCCGCGAACTCCACGGAGCCCTCAAAGCCGACCTACGAGCACTTGACGCGATATAGGAACGTCCACCCGGCAACGGTCCGGCGCAAGCCAACCCCCAGCGACCGCTTCGGGTGGTCTCGATACACCTCCCCTCGCTAGCGCTCGTGGAGGCACTCGACCAGCGGACGGTTCCGCTGGTCGAGTAGTCAGGACGGTGAGCGCCAGCGAGCGCGTGCTGCCGTATCGAGACCACCCGGCAACGGCCCCGCGCAGGCCACCCCCCAGCGAACGCGTGGAGTGGTCTCGATACGTCCGACCGAGCTCCTTCGTCGCCGGTCGGACTACTCGACCAGCGAGGCCTGCCGCTGGTCGAGCAGTCAGCGGGGATCAGAGGGTGTTGAGCTGGTGGGCGAGGTCGTCGGAGACGCGGGCGACGAGGTGGGTGCCGTCGGACTCGTGCGCGAGCTCCTCGATCTCACCGGTCTCGTGCACCTGGCTGAGGAGGTCGCCGCGCTCGTACGGCACCACGACGTCGACCCGGACCGCAGGGCGGGGCAGGTCGGCCTCGATCGCCGCCAGCAGCTCGTCGACGCCCTCGCCGGTGCGGGCGCTGACGACGACGGCGTGCGGCTCGCGCGCGAGCAGCTGCTTGACCTCGAGCGGGTCGGCGGCGTCGACCTTGTTGAGGACGATGATCTCCGGCACGTGCAGCGCCTCGATCTCCGCGAAGACCTCGCGCACGGCCGCGATCTGGCCGGCGGGATCGGGGTGCGAGGCGTCGACCACGTGGAGCACGAGGTCGGCCTCGGCCACCTCCTCCAGCGTGGAGCGGAACGCCTCGACCAGCTGGTGCGGCAGGTGCCGCACGAACCCGACGGTGTCGGACATGGTGAACACGCGTCCGTCGCTCGTCTGGGTCTTGCGCGTGGTGGGGTCGAGGGTCGCGAACAGCGCGTCCTCGACCAGCACGCCCGCGCCCGTCAGCCGGTTGAGCAGGCTCGACTTTCCGGCGTTGGTGTAGCCGGCGATGACGACGGCCGGCACCTCGTTGCGCCGACGTCGGGCCTTCTTGATGTCGCGGGTGGTGCGCAGCCCCGCGAGCTCGCGGCGCAGCTTGGCCATGCGGGCCTGGATGCGTCGACGATCGGTCTCGAGCTTCGTCTCACCGGGACCACGTCCACCGATGCCCTCACCGCCGGCAGCGCGACCACCGGCCTGGCGCGACAGGTTGCCGCCCCAGCCGCGCAGACGCTGCGTCTGGTACTGCAGCTGGGCGAGCTCGACCTGCGCCTTGCCCTCCGCCGACTTCGCGTGCTGCGCGAAGATGTCGAGGATCAGGGCGGTCCGGTCGACGACCTTCACCTTGGTGCGGTCCTCGAGGTTGCGCAGCTGGCTGGGTGCCAGCTCGCCGTCGCAGATGATGGTGTCGGCGCCCGTGGCCTGCACGGCGGCCGTCAGCTCCTCGACCTTGCCGCTGCCGATGAAGGTGGCGGGGTCAGGACGTTGACGACGCTGGAGCAGGGCGTCGAGCACGTCGGAGCCCGCGGTCTCGGCGAGCAGCTTCAGCTCGGCCAGCGAGTTCTCGGCCTCCTCCGCACTGCCCTCGGTCCACACGCCGACGAGCACGACCCGCTCGAGTCGCAGCTGCCGGTACTCGACCTCGGTGATGTCCTCGAGCTCGGTGCGCAGCCCGGCGACCCGCCGCAGCGACTGGCGCTCGGCGAGCTCGAGTCCGTCGTGCGCGCCCTCCAGGTCCCTGGCGACCGCGGGGTCGATGCCCAGCCTGCTGGCGACGTTCGTGTCGGACTCGCTCACGCGATCCACTCCATCTCTCCGGTGGCGACGATGCGGGCCGGTCCCGCGAGGACGACCCGGGTGGGCTCGACCGTGATGTTCAGGGTGCCACCGGGGACGTCCACGCGGTAGGTGGCGCCGTCGGGGGCTCCGTCGAGGAGCGCGGTTGCGATCCCGACGGCGCAGGCGCCGGTGCCGCAGGAGCGGGTCTCGCCGGATCCGCGCTCGTGGACGCGCATGGCGACGTGGCGATCGGCGACGCGCTGGACGAACTCGACGTTGACGCCGTCGGGGTAGGTCGCGGTGTCGTACGTGGGTGCCTGCAGCAGGGTGCCCGCGTCGTCGAGGGTGTCGACGAAGGTGACGGCGTGAGGGTTGCCCGTGCGGACGTCCTGCGCCTCCCAGACGCGTCCGTCGACCTCGACCTTCGACGTGCCGCGCACCTCGTAGGCCCCCATGTCGACGCTGAGCTGGTCGCCGTCGACGGTGACGACCTTGTCGCCGTCTCGGGTGCCCACGACGACAGGCTCGCCGGCCGGCACCAGCCCGGCGTCGAGCAGGTGGCGGGCGAAGACGCGCACGCCGTTGCCGCACATCTCGCTGACGGAGCCGTCGGCGTTGCGGTAGTCCATGAACCACTCCCCGGCGCTGGCGGCCGCCTCCGGCACGTCGAGCGCAGCGGAGCGCACCACGCGCAACACGCCGTCGGCGCCGATGCCGGTGCGGCGCGCGCACAGGGCGGCGACGAACGCGGGGTCGAGGTCGCCGTGCACCGTACCGTCGTGGTCGGGGAGCAGGACGAAGTCGTTCTCGGTGCCGTGCCCCTTGAGCCAGGGGAAAGTCATACGTCCCAGTCTACGTCCGAGGTCCCGACGGAACCGTCCCGTCGCCACGCACCGCCCGAAGCGCCCGCGCGAGGACGTCCTCGGCATCGTGAGGCAGCCAGACGACCCGTGGGTCCTGGTGGAACATGCGGTCCTGACGTCGCGCGAACGCGCGCGTCCCCCGCACGGTCTCGGAGCGCGCCTCGGCGTCGCTCAGGTCGCCGCGCAGCAGCGCGAGCACCTGCTGGTAGCCGATGGAGCGCGAGGCGGTCGGCGAGTCGGCCAGTCCCTGGTCGAGCAGACCTTGCACCTCCTCGACCAGGCCGGCGTCCCACATCGCGTCGACCCGTCGGACGATCCGCTCGTCGAGCACCGGACGCGGGACGTCGAGGCCGAGCAGGACCACGTCGGGATAGATCGACCGGTGCGGCGGGAGGGTCGCGACGAACGGCTCGCCCGTGATCTCGGTGACCTCCAGGGCCCGGACGAGGCGTCGGCCGTTGGTGGGCAGCACGTGCTCGGCAGCATCAGGCGCGACCCTGCGCAGGTCGGCGTGCAGCGCCTCGGGTCCTTCGGTCTCGAGCCGACGCTGGTACTTCTCCCGCACCTGCGGCACGGTGCCCGGGAACACGAAGTCGTCGACGACGGCGCGCACGTAGAGCGACGACCCGCCGACGAGGATCGGCGTGACGCCACGAGCCAGGCAGTCGTCGATCGCGGCACGGGCGTCGCGCTGGAACGCGGCCACCGAGGTGGCCTGGTCGACGTCGAGCACGTCGAGCAGGTGGTGCGGCACGCCGCTCCGTTCCTCGGGCGTGACCTTCGCGCTGCCGACGTCCATCCCGCGGAACAGCTGCACGGCGTCGGCGTTGACGACCTCGCCGCCCAGCTCGAGAGCGAGGTCGACGGCGAGCGCCGACTTGCCCGACGCCGTCGGGCCGACGACGACCACGAGACGTTCGGCGCTGCTCACCTGGGGAGTCTCTCGTACGCTCGAAGCACACACGACTGCTCCCCCGCGACCGAGGAGAGATCCGATGGGCTTCCTGGACAAGCTGAAGAAGAACGCACCCGAGCTGAAGGCGAAGGCGTCCGAGCTGGCACGCACGCAGAACGCGAAGATCGACCAGGGCATCGACAAGGCTGCAGGCCTGGCCGACAAGGCCACGAAGGGCAAGTACACGCAGAAGATCGACGGCGCCGCGGGCAAGGCGAAGGACGCCGCCGACAAGCTGGCCGACGACGACGGCAAGGGTCCCGCCGGGCCCGCAGGTCCCGCCCGCCGCTGAACGACGTGGTCGGTGCGGCTCAGCCCACCTGCCAGGACGCGACGAACCAGCCGACGCCGAACGGGGCCTCGTCGAGCGACAGCCGTGCGCTGACGTCGACGTCGTCGCGGTGCACCCGTGCCGCGACGGCGTCGGCCGCCACGCGCAGCGTGGCCGCGCCCTGGCAACAGAGCTCGCCTGCGAGGGCGAGGTCGATGCCGCCGAGGGCGTCCGCGTCGCCCTCGGCGAGCGCCGAGGCGATCGCCGCGTCGAACGCCTCGGCACGTACGTCGAGGTGCCCGGGCGCCTTCTCGGTGCGGGTGGCGCTGCCGTCGGCCATCACGAGCACGGCGACGTCGGCGTCGAGGTCGGCTGCGTCGAGGGTCGCCACGTAGCGTCTCGGCCCCTCCCACCCGACGCTGTCAAGCAGCCACGCGCCGACGGTGTGCGCGAGGCCGAGGGTGGTGTCGCCCGGGGCACCGGCGGCGAGGGCGATGCCGTGCGGCTCCAGTGAGCCGCCAACCGTCTCGTCCGCGGGCAGGTCGCCGCCGTCGGGGCCGAGCACGACGACCACGCTGGGAGCACCCGTCACGAGGTCGCGCACCGCGGCGAGCGAGGTGTCGCGCAACGTCCCCGTCTCCTCGACGTCACCGACGAGGGGCCCAGCGGGCAGCACCGGCGGGTGGGGGCAGAAGGCCAGACGGGTCACGGGGTGAGCGTAGGCGGGTCCCGGTGACGCCGCTGAGCGAGCACCGACGTGGCGCGCACGGCAGCGGCATCGTGCCGCGGCCGTCGGTCGAGCCGCCGGACCGGTGCTCGCGTGGCACGATGACGAGGTGCCCTCCTACCTCCCCGACGAGGACGTCTGGCGCTACGCACCGGCTCCCGTGGCGCGGGGGTGGCGGCGCCTGGCCGTCGTCGGTCCGCTCGTGGCCGTGCTGGTCGGGACCGCCGCGGTCGCGGTGGCGCTGCAGGCGAGGTCCCAGGACACGCGCGGCACGTTGGACGACCCGCGCGTGACCCGCATGGTCGCGCAGGCCTGCGGCATCATGACGTCGGCCGTGGCGCAGGTGCGGGTCGACGGCCCGGCGCGGCTGCGCGGCGCCCAGCTGGCCGACCAGAACCTCGAGATGCGGCGGATGATCGACCGCGTGCGGACGCTGTCGCCGGCCGTGCGCCGAGCCGACCGTCCGCTGGAGGCCTGGCTCGCCGACTGGGAGACGTTGCTGGCTGCACGTGAGCAGTACGCCCGACAGGTCTCGGGCGGCTTCCGGGGCGACTTCCGACCACCGACGACGGGTGACGGCACCGCACTGGAGCAGCGCATGGACGAGGCTGCCGACGGCACCTGCCACGTGCCGGCGACCCTCGTCGACCCGTTCGCCTACCAGGACGTCAGCGTCTGACGCGGGGGGTCAGGACTGTGCGGCCTTGGCCTGCGCCTTGACCGCCTTCTTGTGGTCACGGACCTTCTTGAGCGAGTCGGCGTCGACCACGTCGGCGACGGACCGGTAACCCTTCTTGCTGTAGTCGCCGGAGACCGTGGTCCAGCCACGCGGCTTCACGTCGAGCTGCTTCGCCAGCAGGGCGACGAAGATCTTGGCCTTCTGCTCGCCGTACCCGGGCAGCGCGGTGAGGCGCTCGAACAGCGTCTCGCCGGACTTCGCGTCGGTCCAGATGCGCGAGGCGTCACCGTCGTACTCGTCGACGACGACCCGTGCCAGGGCCTGCACCCGCCCCGCCATGGACCGTCCGTAGCGGTGGATCGCCGGCGGCGTCGCGCAGAGGTCGGCGAAGGCGTCGGGCTCGGCCGCCGCGATGGCGGCCGGGTCGAGCGTGCCGAACCGGTCGAGGATCTTCGCCGGGCCGCGGAACGCGTGCTCCATCGGGTACTGCTGGTCCAGCAGCATGCCCACGAGGAGCGCGAACGGATCGGAGCTGAGCACCTGGTCGGCGGCGGGGTCCTGGGCGATCTGGATGGCCATGGAACCATCCTGCCGCACCGGCGTGGGGCGGACGCCACGAGCGCGCCGCGCGGGTCTCAGGCCGGCTCGGTGAAGGAGAGCAGCATCCGCGGCAGCGCGACGCGCATCGCCTCGACGTCGACGGGACGGCCGTCGACGAGGGACCCGAGCACGAGGGCGTCCCACGTGCCCATGAGGATCGTGCACACCTCGCGGACGTCGAGGGTCAGCCGCAGGTCGAACGCGGCCAGGGCGGAGGTGAGCACCTCGCCGATGCCGTCGAGCACCGCGTTCCACCACCCGACGAACACGTCGCCGCCCACGTCGCCGCGCAGGCCCCGCAGCTGCATCTCGAGGTGGAGCAGGAAGTCGTCCCGATCCGGAGGTTGCAGCAGGAGGAACCGCTCGAGGATGACACCGGCGGCCTCCTCCGCCCCCAGCCCCTCGAGGGTCGTGAGGTCGGCCGCCTCCTTCAGCATGGCCAGGACGCGCTCGCGCTCCCGCTCGGTCAGCGCGACCACGAGCTCGTCCTTCGAGCCGAAGTTGGAGTAGAACGCACCGCGGGTGTAGCCCGCCTGCTCGCACAGCCGCTCGACCGACACCCCCTGCAGCCCCTCGCGCACCAGCAGGGAGCGGGCGGCGTCGAGCAGCCGCTCGCGGGTGGCCGCCCGACGGCGCGAGACCGCGTCGGCGCGGGCGGGGTCGTCGGGACGATCGGCGACGGCGTCAGGCGTGGTGGACACGACACCAGGATACATTGATGTATTCAATACAGAACCGTATCGTGACAGACATGTCGTCCTCCCTGTACGAGCTCGGACGCCGGTGCTTCCTGCGGCCCGGTCGCGTCCTCCTCGCCTGGTTCCTGGTCGCGCTGATCGGGGCCGGGGCCGCGCTCGCCCTCGGCGACGGGACGCGCGACGAGTTCGACGTCCCCGGCACCGAGGCGAACGACGCGTTCGTCGACCTCGGCCGTACCTTCCCCGAGCTGTCCGGTCTCACCGCCTACGCCGTCGTGGTCGCCCCCGAGGGGACGTCGATGGAGTCGCCCACCTCCAGGGCCCTGGTCGACCGGACGGTCGCCGACCTGGAGCGGGTCGACGGCGTCACCTCCGTGACCTCGCCCTACGACGACCTGGCCCGTGCGGCGTCCCTCTCGCGCGACGGCCGTGCCGCGCAGATCCAGGTGTCGCTGGAGGGAGACCTCGGTGGCGTGACCCAGCGGCTCAAGGACGACCTCCAGCGCACCGGCACCACCCTCGACGACGCCGGCTACACGGTCGCGTTCGGCGGCGACGCCTTCTCCAACACCGGGCCGAAGCTGTCGATCATCGAGGTGGTCGGCGTGATCGTCGCCCTCGTCGTGCTCTACCGGATGTTCCGGTCCTGGCGTGCCGCGTTCCTGCCGATCATCACCGCCCTCGTCGGCGTGGCCGTGACGATGGAGCTGCTGTGGACCGCCACCGGGTTCCTGACGATCAGCTCCACCGCGCCGCTCCTGGCACTCATGATCGGGCTCGCCGTGGGGATCGACTACGCCCTGTTCATCGTCTCCAGGCACCGCGAGCTGATGTCCGACGGCATCCCGGCCGACGAGGCCGTCGGTCGCGCCGTCGCCACCGCCGGGTCCGCCGTGGTCTTCGCGGGGGTCACCGTGATGATCGCGCTGGTCGGGCTGTTCGTCGCCGGCATCCCGTTCCTGACCGTGATGGGCATCAGCGGCGCCGTCTCGGTCGCCGTCGCCGTGGCCGTGGCGCTCACCCTGCTCCCCGCGCTCCTCGGACGCGCCGGTGACCGCCTGCAGCCGACCTCGAGGGAGAAGCCCGCCGGCGGCTTCTCGCGACGTTGGGTGCGGCTGACCACGCGCTTCCCGGCCGTGGCGATGGTCGTCGTGGTCGGCGTCCTCGCCGTCGGCACCCTGCCGGTGAAGGACCTGCAGCTCGCCCTCCCCGACAACGGCAGCGCGCCGAGCGGCAGCACCCAGCGCGAGGCCTACGACCTCGTCGACCAGCACCTCGGCCCCGGCTACAACGGGCCGCTGCTCGTCAAGCTCGACGTCATCACCTCCACCGACCCGCTCGGCGTCGTCGACGACGTCGAGCGCGACCTCCGCGCGACGAAGGGCGTCGAGACCATCGGCCTCGCGACCCCGAACCGCTCCGCCGACACCGCCGTCGTGCAGGTGATCCCGACGACGGGACCGGCCTCGCCGCAGACGGCCGACCTGGTGCAGCGGATCCGCGCCGAGGCGCCGCGGTGGGAGCGGGAGCACGGCGTGAACGTGTCGGTCACCGGCCTGACCGCCGTCGGCATCGACGTGTCCGAGCGCCTGCAGGACGCCCTCCTGCCGTTCGGGCTCCTCGTCGTCGGCCTCTCCGTGCTGCTGCTGATGGTCGTCTTCCGCTCGCTGCTCATCCCCCTCAAGGCGACGCTGGGGTTCCTGCTCTCGACGGGCGCCGCGTTCGGTGCCGTCGTGGCGGTGTTCCAGTGGGGCTGGCTGGCCGACCTCGTGCACCTGCAGGACACCGGTCCCCTCATCTCCTTCCTGCCGATCCTGCTCATGGCCGTGCTGTTCGGCCTCTCGATGGACTACGAGGTGTTCCTCGTCTCGCGCATGAAGGAGGAGTACGTGCGCACCGGCGACCCCGACGAGGCGATCGTCGAGGGCTTCGTCGGCAGCTCCCGCGTCGTCACCGCGGCGGCGGTGATCATGCTCGCGGTCTTCGCGGCGTTCGTGCCCGAGGGCGACGAGAACATCAAGCCGATCGCCTTCGCGCTCGCCGTCGGGGTGTTCGCGGACGCGTTCCTCGTGCGGATGCTGTTCGTCCCGTCGGTCATGCGGTTCGCCGGCCACGGATCGTGGTGGCTTCCCCGCTTCCTCGCGACACGCCTGCCCCACGTCGACGTCGAGGGCGAGGCCCTGCACCGCCGCGTGGAGCTCGAGACGTGGCCGCGTCCGCACTCGACCGCCGCCGTCTCCGCCGCCGGGCTCACGCTCGCGACGCCGGAGGGCATCGTCTACAACGACGTCACCGTGGAGCTCCCGGCTGGCGAGTGGCTCGTGGTCCACGGGCCGAGCGGCAGCGGCAAGACCGCGCTGCTGCTCACGTTCGCCGGCCGCATGGCCTTCGACGAGGGACGGCTGCGCGTGGCCGGCCACCTCCTCCCGCAGGAGGCGCGCGACGTCCGCCGCAGGGTCTCGCTCGCGGAGTTCCGCGACGTCAACGACCTCGACCCGAACCTCACCGTCGACCAGCACGTCGCCGAGCGGCTGTCGATCCGCACCCTCGGCCTGTGGGTCTCGCGGTCGACGGTCGCGCCCGTCCGCGAGCTGATGAACCGGGCCCTCGAGGCAGCTCACGTCGAGCACGGACTGCCGTTCACCGAGGTCGACGGCGCGACACTCGTCTCGGACCTCTCGCGCCTGGAGCGCAAGACGCTGGGGATCGTGCTCGCCCTGCTGGCCCGACCGGAGGTGCTCGTCGTCGACGACGCCGACGACCTGCGCGCCACCGAGCACGTCGACCTGCTCTGGTCGACCCTCGCGCACCTGCTGGAGGACCGCCCGACCGCCCTCGTCGCGAGCGTGCAGTCGGCCACCTCCGCCCCCGCCCCGTCCCCGCGGCTCCACCTGCTGGAGCTCGACACCCGACGCACCCTCGACGAGCTGATGATCTGATGCTGCCCACCCCCTCCCTCCCCTGGTTCGAGCTCGCGCGGTTCCGCCGCAGCCGGCTCACGCGCCTCGCCGTGCTCGCCGTCGCGATCGTCCCGCTGTTCTACGGCGCCCTGTACATCTGGGCGAACATCGACCCCACGGGCCGGCTCGACCACGTGAAGGCCGCCGTCGTGAACGAGGACCAGATGGTCGAGGTCACCGGCCGCGACGGCGAGAAGCAGCCCGTCGCCGTCGGGCGTCAGCTCGCCGCGAACCTCGTCGGCAACGACGACCGCAACAACTACGACTGGGTGCTGACCGACCCGTCCGACGCCCGCAGCGGTCTCGCCGACGGTCGCTACAAGGCCGTCCTGACCATCCCCCGCGACCTCTCGAGGGCGGCGACGTCGACGAGCGGCGACCCGGACGCGGCCGTGCAGGGTCGGCTCGACCTGAAGACGAACGACGCCGTCAACTTCGTCAACGGTCAGATCGCCGACCGCATCCTCGAGGCGGCGAAGTCGTCGCTCAACGCCCAGGTGACGCGGACCTACCTCGACAACCTCTACCTCGGCTTCACCGACATCAAGGGTTCGCTGCAGGAGGCGGCTGACGGCGCCGGCGACCTGGCGGACGGCGCCGGTCGGCTCGGCTCAGGGGCCGACCAGCTGGCCGACGGCACCCGGCAGCTCAGCAGCGGGGCCGCGACGCTCGCCGACGGGAACCGGCAGCTCGCGGGCGGGGCGGAGCGGCTCGACGCTGGCGCCGGCCAGCTCGCGAACGGGCTCGGCCAGCTGCAGGAACGCACGGCACCCCTGCCCGGACAGACGCGGCAGCTCGCCGACGGAGCAGAGCAGGTCGCGGGCGGCGTGGCGCAGTTCGACGCCGTCGTCCAGCGCGTCGTGGGCGGCATCAACGGCAGCACGGACCAGGTCGAGCAGCAGCTGCAGACCCTGGAGGGGTCGTTGCGCACCGCGGCGCAGCAGTGCCGCGCCGGCGGCAGCCCCGCGGCCACATGCGCGAACCTCGACGCCGGGGCCGACGCCGCGGCGGCAGCCCGCACGCAGGTCGGCAGCCTGACCGGGCGCGCCAACGAGATCGGTCGGCAGTCGGCCCGGCTCGACGAGGGGGCCCAGCGGGTCGCGGCCGGCAACCGCGAGCTCGCCGACAACGTGCCGGCCCTCGTCGGGGCGATCGGCCAGGCGTCCGACGGCGCCGACCAGCTGCAGTCCGGCACGTCGCAGCTGGTCACCGGCGCCCGGGAGGCAGCGGGCGGTGCCGACCGGCTGGCGAGCGGAGCCGGCCGCCTGACCGACGGAGCCGACCAGCTCAGCGACGGCGCGGGCGCGTTGCGCGACGGCGCGCTGCGTCTGCAGGACGGGCTGACCGACGGCAGCGAACAGGTGCCCGACTACACGAAGGACCAGCGGGAGAAGCTCGCGAAGACCGCCGCGACGCCGGTCACCGACGCCGCTGACCGGCTCAACGCGGTCGCCTCCTACGGCGAGGGGCTCGCCCCGTACTTCATGGCGCTCGCGCTGTGGGTCGGCGCCATGTCGATCTACCTCCTGCTGCGGCCGGTCTCGGCACGCGCGATCGCCTCGACCACGGGTGCGGTGCGCACCGCGCTGGCCGGGTTCGTGCCGGGCGCGGCCCTGTCGGTCGTGCAGGCCGTGCTGCTGGTCGGCGTGCTGCTCGGCATCGTGGGCGTCGACGCATCGCAGCCGGGCCTGCTCCTCGGTCTCGCGCTCCTCACCGGACTGGTGTTCACGGCCATCAACCAGACCTTCATCGCCTGGTTCGGCGGGGCCGGACGCTTCCTGGCGATCGTGTTCGTCTGCCTGCAGCTGACCGCTGCGGGCGGGACCTACCCGATCGAGACGTCCCCGTCGTTCTTCGGCTTCCTGCACGCGCTGCTGCCCATGACCTACGCCGTGCACGGGCTCCGCGCGGCGACGGCGGGAGGCACGACGGGGGTCGCGTTCGACGTCTTCGTGCTGGTCGTGTTCGCCCTGGGTGCCCTGGCCCTCACCGCGCTCGCGGCGAAGCGTCGAGAACGCGTGACGATGACGGTCCTGCACCCGACGCTCCAGGTCTGAGGGTCGCCGGACCCTCCGCGCGACGGGCCACTCACGGTCCTCTCACGAGATCCTCACGAAATCTTGATGTTCTCCTGTGACGTACTGAACGGCGTTCACCTCGATCCGGGCGCACCCTGGAGAGGCAGCCCCATCGGGGGGCCATGACCGTGGAGGAATGCCATGTGGACCACTGCGCAGCGCCGTCGCCTGACCGAGACCCCGTACGCGGACGCCCTCGACCGACATGCGGGGGCCGGCATCGCCTCGTTCCACGCGCTGCCCATCGGTTCGCTCGCCCACGCACCCGAGGGCGACGACTCGCTGCTCGCTGACCGCACCCGCCGGTTGTTCGGGAGCTACCTGGCGACCGAGCTGACCCTGGGCTCGCCCGAGCTCGACTCCTTCTTCCGCGCCCACCGCCAGTTGGCGCGGTCGCGGCGGCTGACGGCCGAGGCGTTCGGCGCCGACGACACCCAGTACGTCACCACGGGCACGACCGGCGCCAACCAGGTGGCGCTGGAGGCGCTCCGGGTGGCCGGCGCCCGCGTGCTCGTGGACCGCTCGGTCCACCAGTCCATCCACTTCGCCCTCGACCGCCTCGGTGCCGACGTGCTGTACGCGCCCACCTCGCCGACGGACACCGAGCACGGCGTCATCACCGCGCTGCGCGACGCGAAGGCCGACGGCGTCGAGGTCGACGTCGTGGTCGTCGGGGTCTCCGCCTACGACGGATCGCTCGTGCAGATGCGTCGCTTCCTCGGCGCGCTGCAGGAGCTGACGGCCGAGTCGGGCTGTCGGGTGCTCGTCGACGAGGCGTGGACCGCGATCCACGCCTTCCACCCCTGGCTGCGGCGCCTCACCGCGATCCACGCGATCCGCGAGACGCTCGCGGACCACCCGGACTGGCCTGCCTCGTTCCTCGTCACGCACTCGACGCACAAGTCGATGCTGGCGCTGCGCCAGGGGTCGTACCTGCACGTCATCGGACCGGACACCCTGAGGGCCACGGTGCGCGCGGCGCTGTACCGCGTCCACACCACGAGCCCGTCGCTGCCGGTGCTGGCGAGCCTGGACATCGCGCGCGCCCACGCCGTGGCCGAGGGGACCGCCCTCGTCGAGCGGGCCCTCGCGCAGGCCGACCGTCTGCGAGAGCTCGCCCGTCGGGTCCCGTGGCTCGCCGAGTACCGGCCGGTGACCACGACGGGTGCCTACCTGGCCGACCCGTTGAAGGTGCACCTCGACCTCGGGACGCCCGAGCGGGCCCAGGAGGTGCGCGCGGCCCTGTTCGACGAGTACGGCATCTTCGTCTCCCGGCAGGACGGCTCGACGTTGCTGTTCACGATGCACGTCGGCGTGACGCCCGAGCAGGTCGACCTGCTGGTGGAGGCGCTGGAGAGCGTGTGCTGCCTGGACGCCCCGGAGTGCTCGTGCGGCGACGAGCGGTACATCATCGCCTACCCGCCGGGGATCCCCCTGCAGGTGCCGGGCGAGCAGCTGGCCGCCCCGCCGTCGCGCAGGGCGGGCGAGGAGCTGTACTCGACCTTCTGAGCTGCATGCTCTGCCTCTCGCCGCCTGGCACCCCCGCCGGGGTCCAGCGAGGGGTCAGCGGGCGCAGGCTGGGGCGTCGACGACCGGCAGCGGGGCGGGGACGCCGAGCGACGGCATGCCGAGGGAGACCGCGGGTCGCACCTCGGTACGGCCCTGGCGCGCCTCCCACGCGTCTCCGGCGCGCGTGCGGCGGTAGGAGACGACGTCGGCGTCGCTGACGAGGTGGTGCGGTGCGGCGTGCGTGACGGTGACCTCGACGAGGTCGCCGGGACGCACGTCGTGCCCGCCCGGCCCGAAGTGCACGAGTCGGTTGTCGCGCGCGCGACCGGTGAGGCGCTGGGTCTCGTGGTCCTTGCGGCCACCGGCGGCGCTGTGGTCGGAGACGAGCAGCTCGACGGTGCGGCCCTCAAGACGCTGGTTCTCGGCCCAGGCCGTCTCCTCGACGGCCGCCGCCAGCCGCATGTAGCGCTCCTGCACGACCTCCTTCGGCAGCTCGGGCAGGTCGGCCGCGGGCGTGCCCGGCCGGCGGGAGTACTGGAAGGTGAACGCACTCGCGAACCGCGCCTGGCGGACGACGTCGAGCGTCTCGGCGAAGTCGTCCTCGGTCTCCCCCGGGAACCCGACGATGATGTCGGTGGTGATCGCGGCGTCGGGCATGGCCTCGCGCACGCGGTCGAGGATGCCGAGGTACTTCTCCTTGCGGTACGAGCGTCGCATCGCCTTCAGCACGCGGTCGGACCCGGACTGCAGCGGCATGTGCAGCTGCGGCATGACGTTGGGCGTCTCGGCCATGGCGGCGATGACGTCGTCGGTGAAGTCCCTCGGGTGCGGGCTGGTGAACCGCACCCGCTCCAGGCCCTCGATCTCGCCGCACGCGCGCAGGAGCTTGCCGAACGCGAACCGGTCGCCCAGCTCCACGCCGTAGGCGTTGACGTTCTGGCCGAGCAGGGTCACCTCGACGACGCCGTCGGCGACGAGCGCCTCGACCTCCGCCAGCACGTCGCCGGGTCGTCGGTCCTTCTCCTTGCCGCGCAGGGCCGGGACGATGCAGAACGTGCACGTGTTGTTGCACCCGACGCTGATCGACACCCAGGCCGCGAACACCGAGTCGCGCTTGGTGGGCAGCGTGGACGGGAAGACCTCGAGCGACTCGAGGATCTCGACCTGCGACTCCTCCTGCACCCGCGCCCGCTCGAGCAGGACCGGCAGCGAGCCGATGTTGTGCGTGCCGAAGACGACGTCGACCCAGGGAGCCCGCTTCGTGATGGTGTCGCGGTCCTTCTGCGCGAGACAGCCGCCGACGGCCACCTGCATGCCGGGGTGCTTGGCCTTGAGGCTCGCGACGTGCCCGAGGTTCCCGTACAGCTTGTTGTCGGCGTTCTCGCGCACGGCGCACGTGTTGAACACGACGAGGTCGGGGATCGCTCCCCCGTCGAGCCCGTCCGACCCGTGCTTGGCGTACCCGGCGGTCTCGAGGAGCCCCGACAGCCGCTCGCTGTCGTGGACGTTCATCTGGCACCCGTAGGTGCGCACCTCGTAGGTCTTCGCCGTCGGCGTCGCTGCTGCAGTCATGACCGCTCAATCCTACGTGCCTCGACCGGCCCCGACGACGACGGCGGGCGCCGACGCCCAGCGACCGTGGGGTCACCGGACGTCGACGCCCGCCGTGGGCCGGAGCGTCAGGGACGGATGGCGTCCCGCTGCATCTGCTGGCGCATCTCGCTCGGCGCCGGGGTGGCGCTCTGCGTGCGGGCGGCCGCCTGCTCGGGCACCGGCTGCGGGAGCGGCTGGCACACGACGTCGGCGCGGTTGCCCGACACACGTCGCGGCAGCTTGCCGGTGAGCAGGTAGTCGGCGATCCGGTTGTCCGTGCACGCGTTGCCGCCGAGCGAGCCCGAGTGCGTCGTGCCGCCCGAGACCGCGACCAGACGCGCACCGGGGTAGCGCTTGCGGACCTCGATGCTGCCCGGGTACGGCGTGGCGGCGTCGTACGTCTCGTTGATCATCAGCACGCTCGTCGACTTCGCGCCCTTCACCCGGACGGGCCTGTGCGGCTTGGCCGGCCAGTGACGGCACGGCTCGTTGAACCAGGCGTTCGCCCACGTCTCGAACGGAGCGATCGCGTCGAGCGCCCAGTTGTCGCGGGCCCACTTGTCCCAGCTCGTCGGCCAGGCCGCGTCCGTGCACTGGACGCCCAGGTACACCGCGTAGCCGTTGTCGTCGCCGTACCCGCTCGCGTCGAGGTAGGCGGCCTTGAGCGACGCGACGTCGCCGTCGTTGACGAAGGCGGAGAAGACCTGGGCGAGGTCGGTCCACGTCGACTGGTAGTAGCCGGCGTACAGGAACGAGTCGTTCCATTCGCTGCCGCCCAGACGGTTGCCGTCGGCGTCGGCGACGGGCTGGTCGTACAGCTTCTCCTGCGTGTCGTAGAAGGTCTTGCGCACGGCGCGGGTCGTCGTGCCGAGGTGGTAGACGTCGTCGTACTGGGCGATCCAGGCGAACCAGCGGTTCACGTTCTTGTCGAACGGCTCGTTCTGGCTCAGGTTGCCCTGGTACCAGACGCCGCGCGGGTCGACCGTGCCGTCGAAGATCATCCGGCGCACGTGCGACGGGAACAGCGAGGAGTACACCTGGCCGAGGTAGGTGCCGTAGGAGAAGCCGTAGTAGTTGATCCGGCTCTGGCCGAGCGCGATCCGGATCTGGTCGAGGTCCTTCGCCACGTCACGGGTCGTGAGGTGGTCGAGGATCGGCCCGTTCTTCTCCGCGCACGCCGTCGTGTAGGCGTTGGTGCGCGCGAACCAGGCGTCGCGGATCTCGGTGGTGCTCGGCTCGTAGCGCGGACGGTCGTACCCGCCGTAGTTCGGGTCGCACGAGACCGCCGGCGCACTCTCGCCGACACCGCGCGGGTCGAAGCCGATCCAGTCGTACGCCGCACCGGCGTTCTTCGGGATCGCGCCACCCAGGCGCGAGAGGCCGAGACCCGAGCCGCCCGGACCGCCCGGGTTCACGAGCACCACGCCCTGGTACTTGCTGCGGGCCACGGTGTGCTTGATGCGCGAGATCGCGATGGTGATCTTCGTGCCGCGCGGCTTCGCGTAGTCGAGCGGAACCTTGACGCGGGCGCACTGCGCGCCGGCGCGCACCAGCCCCGGACCGCTGTCACCGAACGACGAGCACGAGCCCCAGCTGACCGACGGCGCCTTGGCGGCAACGCTCGGCGGCGCAGCCTCGGCCGTCGCGGGCAGCGTGAGCGTGAGCGCGCCGACCGAGACGATCGCGAGCGCACCCGACATCCACTTCTTCATCCGACATCCTCCACGGTGAGAGGTCCCTCCCCGATGGAGGACCGTCGGACACCGTCACACGCGCTGGATGCAGCGCGCAACCATCCGGAGGTCACGATCGTGAAAACTCCGCGACCGGCGCCGGCACGGTCAGGACGTCGGAGCGGCGATCTCCAGGGCGATCCCGTCGGGGTCGCGGAACTCCAGGATCGCCTGGCCGCCGACATCCTTCACGTCCTCGTGCAGGATGCCGAGGTCGTCCAGCACCGCGACGGCGTGGTCGAGCTCGGCCCGGTCGGCGACGGCGAGACTGAGGTGGTCGAGCCCGATCCGGTCCTCGTCGAAGGCGTCGTCACCGGGAGCGACCGGCCGCAGGCCGAGCAGTCCCCCGGGGAATCGGTAGATGACCCCACCGAACAGGAAGGCGAGCTGCTCGCGCGTCTGCTCGTCGGGGTCCTCCGGCAGCTCGAACGCGACGTCGAAGCCGAAAACGTCGTCGTAGAAGCGGCGCGAGACCTCGATGTCGCGGACGGTGAGGCGCACGTGGGCGAAGTCGGTGGCGGCGATGGGCACGAAGGCTCCTTGCAAGGTGGCGGGACGTGCCTCCACGCTCACACGGGTCGGGCCCGACCGCGACGCGAACGCCGACCTCAGAGGTCGGCGAGGAGCTGGCGCATGCGGTCGATCTCGGCTGTCTGGTCTGCCGCGATGCCGGTGGCCAGCTCGTTCACCTGCAGGTCCGAGCCCTCGCGCACGACGGTGTCGACCATCTCGATGGCGCCCTGGTGGTGCATGATCATCAGCTCCAGGAACAGCCGGTCGAAGTCCTTGCCGCGCGACGACTCGAGCTGCTTCAACTGCGCCTCGCTCGCCATGCCGGCCATGTCGTGCACGTCCCCGCCGTGCGAGCCGTGGCCACCGTGGCGGCCCATCGGGATGTTGCCACCCTCGATCTGCTCCTTCGTCGGCGCGTCGAGACCCTGGTCGGTGAGCCACCCCGCCATGAAGACGATCTCGGGTCGCTGCGCCCCGTCGATGCGGTCGGCCATCGTGCGCACCGCCTTGCTCCCGCGCGCGTCAGGGGCGAGCTGTGCCATCTGCAGCGCCTGCGCGTGGTGCGGGATCATCATCTGCACGAACTCGACGTCGGCGTCGTTCGCCCGCGCCCGCTCGATCTCCGGGGCCTCGTCGAGCACCTCGGCCTTCTCCCCCGGCTTGCCCGGCTGGATCACCGCGCCGTCGACCTGACGTGAGCGGTCGTCGCCCGAGCAGCCCGACACCAGCACGGCCGACGCGGCCAGGGCCACCATGACGCCTCGCAGAGGTCGTCGCATCCGCGTTCCCTTCCCCCGAAGTGGAGCCGTCATCAGATCGTCATCGACGGACTCGCCCGAGCCCTTGTCGCCGTGACGGCTTTCGGGTGAGGATAGCCGGACATCGGGGGAAGGACACACCACATGCGTCATGCACGCAGACGGGCCACCACGGCCCTGATCGGAGCCGCCGCCACCGGCGCGCTCACCACCGCACTGCTCTCGCCCATGGCCGCCGTGGCCGACGAGAGGACCGAGGAACGGGTCGAGACCCGCCCCTCCAAGGAGTGCAAGGGCGAGCGCACGTTGTCCGAGGCCGACCGCCTCGCCGGCAACTGCCTGCCCGGCAACGACACGGCACGAATGAACGCCAGCGGCGTCGACCTCGCACCCGGCGAGGAGGCGAGCAGCGCGAACGTCACCCGACTGGCCACCATCGCCAAGCAGGGTGCCTTCGCGTCGGAGGACGCCCTCAACAGCGACCTCGCGTTCCAGGGCAAGTACGCCTTCGCAGGCAACTACAACGGCTTCACGGTGTACGACATCTCCAAGCCGGCGAAGCCGAAGACGGTCGCCCAGGTCGTGTGCGCGGGAGCCCAGAACGACGTCTCGGTCTACGACGACGTGCTCATCCTCAGCACCGACTCCTCCCGCAGCGACTCCTCGTGCGAGAGCACCGCGCAGTCGGCGACCATCAAGGACTCGTGGGAGGGCATCAAGGTCTTCGACATCTCCGACCCACTTCGTCCCGAGTACGTCGCCGCGGTCGAGACGCCGTGCGGCTCGCACACCCACACACTCGCGCCCGGCAAGGGCAAGGGCGCGAAGGGCAAGGGCAAGATCGACGACCTCTACGTCTACGTCTCGTCGTACGCCCCGAACGCGGCATTCCCGGACTGCCAGCCGCCGCTGGACTCCATCAGCATCGTCAAGGTGCCGCTGAAGAAGCCGTCGACGGCGCGGATGATCTCCCAGCCCGTGCTGTTCCCCGACGGCGGCAACCCGGCCGGCGGGTACTCGCGCGAGACCAGCGGCTGCCACGACCTCACGGCCTACCCGAGCAAGGACATCATGGCGGGCGCCTGCATGGGCGACGGCATCCTGCTCGACATCAAGGACCGGGAGAAGCCGAAGGTCACCGAGAACGTCCGCGACACCGAGAACTTCGCGTTCTGGCACTCGGCGACGTTCAACAACGACGGCACCAAGGTCGTGTTCACCGACGAGCTGGGCGGCGGTGGCGCACCCACCTGCAACCCGACGGTCGGTGACACCAAGGGCGCCAACGGGATCTACGACATCACCCGCTCCGGCGACCTGGAGTTCAAGAGCTACTACAAGATCCCCCGGACCCAGGCCAACACCGAGAACTGCGTCGCCCACAACGGCTCGCTGGTCCCGGTGAAGGGCAAGGACATCATGGTCCAGGCCTGGTACCAGGGTGGCTGGTCGATGTACGACTTCACCGACTCGGCCAACCCGAAGGAGATCGCGTGGCACGACCGCGGCCCGAACGACGCGGAGCGTCTCGTGGTCGGCGGTCCGTGGTCGACGTACTACTACAACGGGCACATCTACTCCAACGAGATCCAGCGAGGTTTCGAGGTGTTCCGTGTCGACGACCGTCGTATCAAGGGAGCCGAGCGGGTGAAGTTCAAGGAGCTCAACCCGCAGAGCCAGCCGCGCTACCGCGAGTAGGTCTCCCACCCTCGCGGTCCTGAGACGTCGGCCGCCGTGCGCAGCTCCCCTGCGCCGGCGGCCGACGTGTGTCCGGCCGGTTGCGGACGCCCTGGCGGCCGGCGCGTCAGGTGACGATTCGATTGCGGACTTGCAGTACGGGGCGGTGTCGCGGATAGGTTGTCGGCCATGGCTGACACACCCATGGTGGCCATGCGGGGGGTCCAGAAGCACTTCGGGTCCCTGCATGTGTTGCAGGACATCGAGCTCGACGTCGCACGAGGCGAGGTCGTCGTCGTGATCGGGCCCTCGGGCTCGGGCAAGTCGACGCTCTGCCGCACGATCAACCGGCTCGAGACGATCGACGCCGGCGAGATCACCGTCGACGGGCGACCGCTGCCGGCCGAGGGCAAGGCGCTCGCCGGGCTGCGCGCCGATGTCGGGATGGTGTTCCAGTCCTTCAACCTCTTCGCCCACAAGACGGTGCTGGAGAACGTGACCCTCGGCCCCATCAAGGTGCGGGGGCAGGCGAAGGCCGACGCCGAGGCACGGGCGATGGAGCTGCTCGGCCGCGTCGGGGTCGACTCCCAGGCGCAGAAGCTGCCGGCCCAGCTTTCCGGCGGCCAGCAGCAGCGCGTCGCCATCGCGCGGTCGCTGGCCATGGAGCCCAAGGTCATGCTCTTCGACGAGCCGACGTCGGCGCTGGACCCGGAGATGATCAAGGAGGTCCTCGACACGATGGTCGACCTCGCCCAGGGCGGCATGACGATGATCGTCGTGACCCACGAGATGGGCTTCGCCCGCACCGCCGCGGACCGCGTCGTCTTCATGGCGGACGGCCGGATCGTCGAGCAGAACACGCCGCACGAGTTCTTCAGCGCGCCGCAGTCGGACCGCGCGAAGGACTTCCTCGGCAAGATCCTCAACCACTGAGCCTCCCGGAAGTACCCAACCAACCGATCGAGGGGAACACACCATGAAGGTGCGCACCATCAAGCTGGCCGCGGTCGCGGCGGCGGTCGTGCTGGCCGCGTCGGCCTGCGGCAACGCGGGCGAGGACGACGGCACGGCCGCGTCCGGCAACGAGTACGAGGTCGTCGACAGCCCGGACTTCGAGGCCGGCACGCGCATGGCCGACCTGGCCGACGCCGGCACGGTCAAGATCGGCGTGAAGTTCGACCAGCCCGGTGTCGGCTTCCGCGCCGCCGGCTCGGACACGCCGACCGGCATCGACCCGGAGCTGGGCAAGATCATCGCGGGCCAGCTCGGCATCGAGCCCGACAAGATCGAGTGGGTCGAGACCATCTCCGACAACCGTGAGCCGTTCCTGCAGAACGGCACGGTCGACTTCGTCATCGCGTCGTACTCGATCACCGACGAGCGTCGCAAGGTCGTCGGCCAGGCCGGCCCGTACTACGTGACCGGCCAGAGCCTGCTCGTCGCGAAGGACGACGACTCGATCAACGGCCCGGACGACCTCTCGGGCAAGAAGGTCTGCTCAGTCAAGGGTTCCACCTCGATCAAGACCGTCGAGGAGGAGTACGGCGCCACGCCCGCCGGCTTCGACACGTACTCCGAGTGCGTCGATCAGCTGAAGAACGGCTCGGTCGACGCGGTCACCACCGATGGCGCGATCCTGCTCGGCTACGCCGCTCAGGCGCCGGACGAGCTGAAGGTGGTCGGAGAGCCGTTCTCGGAGGAGCGCTACGGCGTCGGCTACAGCAAGGACGCCCCCGAGCTGTGCCAGTTCCTGAACGACAGCATCGAGAAGGCGTTCTCCGACGGCGACTTCGAGAAGGCCTTCGACGCGACGCTCGGCAAGTCCGGGAACAGTGTGCCCGAGGCGCCGACCCTGGACGCCTGCCCCGCCTGACCGCGCGCTCCGACCGCCCTGGCGGCGTCGGGTCCCTCCGCGGACTCGACGCC
>NZ_JBYTCR010000005.1:0-171056 GCF_058790455.1 Aeromicrobium sp. EU05-FHT14F07 | reverse complement strand
ATCTACACTATAGATTCGTCGTCGGCAGCGTCAGATGTGGAGAAGAGACAACCCCCCCCCCCCCACCGCACTCGCAGGAGGTGAGCCGTGGACGCCCTGACATCGAACGCCAGCCTGATCCTCGACGGCTTCTGGCAGACCCTGAAGCTTCTTGCGGCCTCCGGGCTGCTGGCCCTCGTCCTCGGCACGCTCGCGGGCGTCGCTCGCGTGTGCCCCATCGGCGTACTGCGCGGTGCCGCCGTCTCCTACGTGACCGTGTTCCGGAACTCGCCGCTGCTGGTGCTCATCTTTCTCACCTACTACGGCCTGCCACCCATCGGTATCGACTTCGGGTTCTTCGTCATGGTGTCGCTCGCGATGGGCGTCTACACGTCCGCGTTCGTCGCCGAGGCGATCCGCTCCGGCGTGAACGGCGTAGCCGTGGGACAGGCAGAGGCTGCGCGCTCGCTGGGCATGCCCTTCGGGTTGACGATGACGCAGGTGGTCCTGCCGCAGGCCTTCCGTGTCACGGTGCCGCCGCTGGCCAGCGTCTTCATCGCCCTCACCAAGAACACCTCTCTCGCTTCGGGTTTCGGCATCGCCGAGGCGACCTTTCGACTCAGTGGAGGCATCCGTGACTTCCCGGCGGACCGTTGGTGGCTGTTCGGCGGCATCGCCCTCGGCTACGTGCTCATCGTCGAGGTCATCTCCTTCGGGGCGAATCGCCTCGAGCGTCGATGGGCGGTGACGAGCCGATGACCGCCGTGCTCTTCGACGTCCCTGGCCCGCGCGCCCGTCGTCGTCACCGGATCATCGCGGTTCTCACGATGCTCGCCCTGCTCGGGATCGCGGCGATCATCATCTGGAAGCTCGAGGCCGAGGACCAGTTCACCGCGGCGCAGTGGGAGCCGTTCGTGACGCCTGCTCTCATGCGACTTCTGCTGGAGGGGCTCGGCTGGACCGTGCTCATCAGCGTCATGGCGATCGTGCCGGCCGTGCTCGTCGGCACTGTCCTCGGGGTGGGCAAGCTCTCTGACCACGGCTGGCTCCGCTGGCCAGCGTGGCTCGTCGTGGAGTTCTTTCGCGCCGTGCCGCTCCTGATGCTGATCATCTTCTTCTGGTCTCTGCAGGGGTTCCCGATCGGCGCGCTCCTCCCGCTGGTCCTCGGCCTGACCCTCTACAACGGGTCAGTGCTGGCGGAGGTGTTTCGCGCAGGCATCCAGGCCGTGCCTCACGGCCAGGCCGAGGCGGCGTACGCCCTCGGCATGCGCAAGACGCAGGTGATGAGGATCGTGCTGCTGCCACAGGCCGTGAGGATCATGCTGCCGTCAATCGTGAGCCAGTGCGTCGTCGTCCTGAAGGACACCAGTCTCGGTTTCTACATCCTGGCACCCGGTCTGACGTTCGCGGGACGAGAGCTCTGGCGCACCTTCAACAACTACCTGGCCGTGGCGATCGTCCTCATGGCGATCTACATCGCACTCAACCTGATCCTGACCTGGATCGCCACCATGTTGGAGCGTCGGCTGAGCGGCAGCGGAGCAGGCTCGGTACGGATCGTGGCCGGACAGGTCCAGACGTCCAACCCGAACTGACCTGACCTTGTCAGCGCTTCTTCGGCGTGACCCAGAGGTGGATGGTCCCGGCGACGGTGACCGTGCCGTCCTCCAGGGCCGCCGTGACGCGGACCGGGACGTCGGGACCGTCGGCCCACGCCTCGGGGTCGGACTCGGCGGTGCAGACGAGGTCGCCGGCGGACTTCGCCAGGTACTGCACGTCCATCCCCTTGGGCAGCCAACGGTGGTCGCTCGGGCAGGTCGCCTCGGCGAGCAGGCCCATGGCGGCCTCGAGACCGTTGCACGCGGCGATCGCGTGCACGGTCCCGATGTGGTTCTGCACGCTGCGGCGCTTAGGGATGGTGATCTGCGCGAAGTGCGGCTTCATCTCCTGCACCCGCAGGTGGATCGAGGCGAAGTAGGGCGCCTTCTGTCCGTAGAAGATCGAGAACAGGCGCTTGCCCTGCGGGAGCGCTGACATCTTCTGGTACACGTCGAGGGTGCTGGGCATGCGCGCGAGTCTAGGACGCTGACAGCGACGCTGTCTGCGTCGCCCGGCCGAGTGTGGCGAACCGCTCAGTAGGGTGAGGCCGTGAACCTGTCGATGACCTCGTACGCGCTGCTCGGTCTGCTGGCGTTCGACGACATGTCGCAGACCACGGGACTGACCGGCTACGAGCTGAAGCAGCGCGCGGACCGCACCCTCAAGTTCTACTGGACGTCGCCGGCGATGAGCCAGATCTACACCGAGCTCGACAAGCTGCTCGAGCGCGACCTCGTGCACGCGGTGGAGCACGTCGAGGGCCGCCGCACGACCCGTCGGTTCAGGATCAGCGAGGAAGGACGCAGCCAGGTCGAGCGCTGGTTGTCGGCCCCGGTCGACGACCCGTTCCCGGTGCTGAAGCACCCGGTGGCGCTGCGTCTGCTCATGGGCCACCTGACGTCGGCCGAGCACGTGCAGGAGATGCTCGAGGACTACCTGCTCCGACTCGCCGACCGGCGCCGTGAGCTCGAGGCCGTCCGCGAGCTGCTGGGCGACGTCGAGGAGGTGCGGTACGCCGCCCGGGTGGCCGAGTGGGGCTTGTCCTACTACGACAGCGAGCGGGAGATCGTCGAGCGCATCCGCCGCGACGTCGAGGAGCGCGGCTGATCCGCGCTCCTCGACGGGTCGCTCAGGTGGAGACCAGCGGGTCCCACGTGACGTCGGAGTCGTCGGCGTCGAGCTCCTCGCGGACGACGTCGAAGGCCACCTGCGGCGAGTAGCCCTTGCGGGCGAGCATGCCGGTGAGCCGGCGGATGCGAGTGGTGTCGTCGAGACCGCGCAGGGAGCGCAGTTTCTTCTGCACGAGCCGGTGCGCCGCCTGCCGTTCGGCGTCGGGGTCGACGTCGGCGAGCACGTCGCGCGCGACGTCGTCGGCGATGCCCTTGCGCCGCAGCTCGAGGGCCAGCACCTTGGTGGCGAGCCCCTTGCTGCGCGAGCGTGACTCGACCCAGGCGCGCGCGAACGCTGCGTCGTCGACGAGGCCGACCTCCTCGAAGCGGTCGAGCAGGCGGGTGGCGACGTCGTCGGGCACGTGCTTGCGGGCGAGTGCCTCGGCGAGCTCGGCGCGGCTGCGTGGCGAGTCGGTCAGCTTGTTCAGCAGGATGGTCCGGGCGACCGACTCGACGTCGGCGTCGGGGTCCTGCTGGACGTCACGCGGTGCGTCGGTCGGCGCCGGCGGCTCGTGTCCCCCGACCACGATCAGAACTCCGTGGCCGGCAGGTCGACGTCGTCGACCTCCTCGTCGAGCTGGGCGCCGACACCGAGGTGCTCCTTGACGCGCTTCTCGAGCTCCTCGGCGAGGTCGGGGTTGTCCTTGAGGAACTGGCGGGCGTTCTCCTTGCCCTGGCCGAGCTGGTCGCCCTCGTACGTGTACCAGGCGCCGGCCTTGCGGACCATGCCCGTCTCGACGCCGACGTCGATGAGGCTGCCCTCGCGGCTGATGCCCTGGCCGTACATGATGTCGAACTCGGCCTGCTTGAACGGCGGCGCGAGCTTGTTCTTGACGACCTTGACGCGGGTGCGGTTGCCGACCATGTCGGTGCCGTCCTTGAGCGTCTCGATGCGGCGCACGTCGAGGCGGACCGAGGCGTAGAACTTGAGCGCCTTGCCGCCCGTGGTGGTCTCGGGCGAGCCGAACATGACGCCGATCTTCTCGCGCAGCTGGTTGATGAAGATGGCGGTGGTGCCGGAGCCGTTGATGGCACCGGTCATCTTGCGCAGCGCCTGGCTCATGAGGCGGGCCTGGAGGCCGACGTGGCTGTCGCCCATCTCGCCGTCGATCTCGGCCCTGGGCACGAGGGCGGCGACGGAGTCGATGACGATGATGTCGAGCGCGCCGGAGCGGATGAGCATGTCGGCGATCTCGAGCGCCTGCTCGCCGGAGTCGGGCTGGGAGACCAGCAGCGCGTCGGTGTCGACGCCCAGCTTGCGCGCGTAGTCGGGGTCGAGCGCGTGCTCGGCGTCGATGAAGGCCGCGACGCCGCCGGCCTTCTGGGCGTTGGCCACGGCGTGCAGCGCGACCGTGGTCTTGCCCGAGGACTCCGGGCCGTAGATCTCGACGATGCGCCCGCGCGGCAGGCCGCCGATGCCGAGCGCGATGTCGAGGGCGGTGGCGCCGGTGGGGATGATGCTGACCGGGACCCGGCCCTTCTCACCGAGGCGCATGACGGCGCCCTTGCCGTAGTTGCGGTCGATCTGGGCGATCGCGTTGTCGATCGCCTTCTCGCGCTGGTCGCTCGTCACGGCGGTGACGGGCGCGAGGGGGGACTTGGGAGGCATGCGCTGGTCCGTTCTGCTCGGTGGGTGGCCGGTCGTCTACGACGCTAGGGGCCGCCTCAGACATCTGGAGCCTCGTCGACCCCGCCTGTGGACAGCGACGCCCTTCGCGTCAACCGTGTCCACCACCGTAGTACGAACACCTGTTCGAGTGCGTGCGACACGCCGGTGGGGTGGTGTGTCGTGCTGCTGCGTCGCCTGCCGTGGCCTTGCCGCTGCGCTGCCGCAGGGGGTCTGACCTTGCTGCTGCGCTGCCTCGGCTGGCGCTGGAGCTCGTCTCCGCAAGGGCCACCCGAAGGACGAACCCTTCCGACGCCACGCCGCTATCGGTGGATCCTCAACCTCAGGAGGGCTCTTGAGGGTGCGAATCCACCGATGGGGCCGGCAGTGGGGCGCGGCGCGGGCGCAGGGATCTGCGTTCGGGTGCCGGCTGGCGGACGATGCGTGTCGGGCGGAGGGTCGTGCGTCCTACACGGAGGACCCGGACGTGGAGGCGTCGTCCTGGGACGTGCTGCCGGACGGGTCCTGGCCGAGGCCGTCCGTGCCCGTGCCGTCCTGCGACGGGGGTGCGAGCCGGCCGTCGGGCGGGGTCGGAAGCTGACCGTCCTGCCCCATCGGACCGCCGGCGCCGCCCTGGCCGGTCGGACCACCCGGGGAGGTCGTGCCCGGCGAGGTCGTCGAGCCCTGGTCGGCGACGGCGTGGCCGGTGGCGAAGCCGCCGCCGAACAGGGCGGCGGCGAGCACCACCGCGCCGGCGGCGACGGCGGCAGGCCGGCGGCGTGGGCGCCCGGACCTCGGCTCGGCCTGCTCATCGTCGTGCTGCGCGAGCACGACCGTCTGCGGCGCGGTCGGGTGCTCGACGGTGTCGTCGACGTCGTGGCGGCGGATCGTGTCCGTGGTGCTCATCGTGGCTCCTTCGTCGGACCGCTCGGCCCGTGGACCTCCACGATGGTCGGGCAGCTTCGGCGCCCGCCGTGTCCTTCCTGTGCGGCGCCCGTGAGAGCAGCCGCCTCAGCGCTCGCGGGCCGGAAGCTCCAGGCTGGCGTGGACGGCTCGCCACACCACCTTGGGGTCGACGCCGGCCTCGAGGGCCTCGCTGGCCGTGCGGCCGTCGAGCTCGGCCATGACCTGCGTGGCGGCCCAGACCCGGGCGTACCCCGGGCCGAGGTGGAGGGTCATCCGCTCCCAGAACTCGCTGTGCCTCATCGCGGCCAGCATGCCACGCGACACCTGCCACCTGCCTGGGGGCCGTCAGCCCAGCCGTCAACCCAGCCGTCAACCCAGCGCGACGATCTCCGCGAGCAGCCGACGGTCGAGCGGACGGTCGGCGTGGATGATGCGGGCCGGGCCGTCGGCCCACGGCTCGACGTGGACCCGCTCGAGGCCGGCCTGCTCGCTCACGCGCCCCGACGCCGGGTTCGTCTCCATCGAGCGCGCGACGACGGGCCAGTCGGGCTGCGTGCGGTGCGCAGCCCCCACGGCGACGCTCGCGACCCACGTGCCGAGGCCGTGGCCCCAGACGCTGGGGGCGAGCCGGAAGCCCAGGTTCCACCAGCCGCCGCGGGGCGTCACCCCACCGGTCCCGACGACGTCACCGCGCACGGTGACGGCCCACTCCCCCAGGCCGCTCTCCTGCCAGTCGCGCTCGGCCCGCTCCGCCAGGGCGACGCTGCGCCCACGGTCGGTGAAGACGCCCTCCGGGAAGTGCCGCCAGGTCTCGGGATCGGAGTACACGGCGTGCACGGCGTCGACGTCGCCGAGCACCAGCGGGCGCAGACCCCAGTCGGACGGGTTCACCGCGAGACCACCGCGGAACCTGTCGTCGCACCCATGCTGCCCCCTGTTCGTCGTGCGTCCTGCCCGCCAGCATGGCAGGCGGGGTCGGTGCCACGGATGCCAGGCTTGACCCTCACGCGGCGTGAGGCTGCAGGGTGGTCGACGAACCCATCCCGAGGACGAGGAGGAGAACGATGGAGGACGGCCTCTACACGGTCGGCCGGCTGGCCCGACTCGCCGGCGTGACGGTGCGGACGTTGCACCACTACGGCGAGATCGGCTTGCTCGAGCCGAGCGAGCGGAGTGCGGCGGGCTACCGCCTGTACGACGCCGACGACGTGGAGCGGCTCACCCGCATCCTCTACTACCGCGACCTCGGGTTCGGGCTCGACGACGTCACCGCCCTCCTGGACGGTGACACCGACCCGGCCGACCACCTGCGAGACCAGCACCGGCTGCTCAGCGAGCAGCTCACCCGGATGCAGGGGCTCGTGGCGGCCATCGAACGAGAGCTGGAGGCACACATGTCAGGGATCAGGTTGACGCCCGAGGAGCAGCTGGAGGTCTTCGGGGAGTCGTGGGACCCCGCGTACCGGGACGAGGCGCAGGAGCGTTGGGGCGAGACCCCGGCGTGGGCGCAGAGCCAGGAGCGCACGCGGTCCTGGACGAAGGAGGACTGGCAGGAGGTCAAGGAGCGCACCGACGCGCTGGAGCGACGGCTCGTCGAGGCCTTCACGGCCGGGGTGCAGCCCGGCTCCGAGCGGGCCGACGCGCTCGCGGAGGACCATCGAGCCGAGCTGAACCGGTTCTACGAGGCCGACCACGCACTGCAGCGAGGCGTCGTCACGTTCACGACCAGTGACGAGCGGTTCAGAGCACGGTACGAGGCCCTGGCGCCGGGACTGTCCGACTGGATCCGGGCGATCGTCGAGGCGAACGCGGACCGGCACACGTGACGAGCCGGCCCGGCGGGGTGGTCGGTCGGCGGCTCAGGCCGCGGAGGCCGACACCTCGCCGGGGGCGATCGACGAGACGCTCGCCAGGTCGGTGGCCTCCTCGATGGCCAGCAGCGTGCTGACGTCGAGCAGGACCTTGCTCAGCGGGACGTCGAGCGCGGCGGCGAGGGCTGCGAGCAGCTCCGAGCTGGGCTCCTTCTGCCCGCGCTCCACCTCGGAGATGTAGCCGAGCGAGACCCGCGCCTTGGCGGACACGTCGCGCAGCGTGAGCCCCTGGGCGACCCGGCGGGCGCGCAGCACCTCACCGACCAGCTGCCTCATGGCGGTCATGGTCCACCTCCTCCGCGTGGGTCACGTCAGGATCAACGTCGCTCGTCCGGAGGTGATTCCCCGGCCTCGAGACCCGTCCTACTCACAGAGCCTAGCGACCAAGGACGACAACGCCGCACCGACCGTCCCCCGACGGACGGCGTCGCGGTCACCGTCGAGGTGCAGCGGCTCGGACTGCAGGCGGTGGCCGGGCCCGTCGAGACCGACGAAGACCGTTCCTGCCGGCTTGTCCTCGCTCAGTCCTGGGCCGGCCACGCCCGTCGTCGAGAGGCCCCAGTCCGCGTCGAGCAGGCGCCGGACGTGGTCGGCCATCTGCACGGCCGTGCCCGGGTCGACGGCACCGCGCTCGGCCAGGAGCCCGGCGTCGACGCCGAGCACGTCGCGCTTGACCCGCGTCGCGTACGACACGACTCCGCCGACGACGACGTCGGACGCGCCCGGCACGTCGACCAGGGCCGCGCACAGCAGGCCCCCGGTGAGGGACTCCGCGCAGGCGATCGTCTCGCCCCGCTCGCGCAGGAGCCGGACGACCTCGACCGCGGCCGGCAGCGGCGTCACGCCGCGCTCTTCGCGTCCCGTCGCAGGACGATCGCGTCACGGACGTACTGGACGGCCGTGACGACCGTGATGACGAGGGCGGCGGCCATGAGGAGGTGCGTGACCCAGCGCAGCACGTCGCTCGCCGTGTTGTCCCAGAGCTCGAACGGCAGGACGTAGCCGCCGATCGCGAGCGCCTGGAGCGTCGTCTTGATCTTGCCGCCCTGGCTCGCGGGCATGACGCCGTACTTCTTCACCACGAACCGCATGAGGGTGATCCCCCACTCGCGCACGAGCAGGACGACGGTCACCCACCACCACAGGACGCCGATGATCGACAGACCGACGAACGCCATGCCGGTGAGGGCCTTGTCGGCGATCGGGTCGGCCAGCTTGCCGAAGTTGGTGACCAGGTTGTGCTTGCGGGCGAGGTCGCCGTCGATCCGGTCGGTGACCATCAGCAGGGCGAACGCGACCCAGGCCCAGACGCGCGTCGAGACGTCCTGGCCGTCCTGCGTGAGCAGCAGCCAGCCGAACAGCGGCACACCCAGGATGCGTACGACCGTGAGGGCGTTGGCGATGTTCAGGTTGCTCGGGACGTGCTGGGGGTCCTGCTGGTGGCTGGCGTGGGCCGGCTCCATGGGTGCCTCTCGCTCGCGGGACGGACGGTTCAGTATGCCCCACCGCGTCGACGGGCGATCTCCTCGCGAGCCTCCTCGACCGAGACCGTGGTCCCGAGACCCAGCGGCGCGGTGTGGATGCGTCGACCGTCGGGGCTGATCACCTTCACCCGGGGGTCGAGCAGACCGTCGCGCGGCTCGACCCGGATGTCGGCCATCTCGCTCCACAGCAGACCCACCCAGCCGTCACCGTCGCGCATCCGCACCCCGTGCGCGTCGGCCACGAACAGCGGCGTGCGAGCGTCGCGCACCCCCTGCAGCACCGTGAGCGCGAGGAAGAGCAGGACACCGCCCGGGACCCAGAGGGCGGTGTCGTCGCGCTCCCAGGCGAGGAAGCCGAAGCCCGCACCCACGGCCAGTGCGGCGAGCCCGACCACCAGGTAGAGCAGCGCGCGACGTCGGATCTCGAACGGCGGGTCGTCGACGACCTCGTCCTGGAGCGGCTCGAGACGCTCGGTGCTCACGGCCATCACCTCATCCTGCGCTGATCGACGCCAGGACGTCGTCGAGGTCGTCGGGCTTCACGAGCACGTCGCGCGCCTTGGAGCCCTCGCTGGGCCCGACGACGCCGCGGCTCTCCATGATGTCCATGAGGCGTCCGGCCTTCGCGAAGCCGACCCGCAGCTTGCGCTGCAGCATCGACGTCGAGCCGAACTGCGTGGTGACGACCAGCTCGACGGCCTGCAGCACGAGGTCGAGGTCGTCGCCGATGTCGTCGTCGAGGTCGCGCGCGGCCTGCGCCGGGGCGGTGACGTCCTCGCGGTAGCTGGGCTGCAGCTGCTCCTTGCAGTGCTTCACCACCTCCGCGATCTCCGCCTCGGTGATCCAGGCACCCTGCATGCGCATGGCCTTGTTCGCGCCCATCGGCAGGAAGAGACCGTCACCCTGGCCGACCAGCTTCTCGGCTCCGGGCTGGTCGAGGATGACCCGGCTGTCGGCGAGCGAGCTCGTGGCGAACGCCAGGCGGCTCGGCACGTTGGCCTTGATCAGGCCGGTGACGACGTCGACGCTGGGTCGCTGCGTGGCGAGCACCAGGTGGATGCCCGCCGCACGGGCGAGCTGCGTGATGCGCACGACGGAGTCCTCGACGTCGCGCGGAGCGACCATCATGAGGTCCGCGAGCTCGTCGACGACGACCAGCAGGTACGGGTAGGGCGTGAGGACGCGCTCGCTGCCGGGCGGCGCCTGGAGCGACCCCGCACGGACCGCCTTGTTGAAGTCGTCGACGTGCCGGAAGCCGAAGTTGGCGAGGTCGTCGTAGCGCATGTCCATCTCGCGCACGACCCACTGCAGCGCCTCGGCCGCCTTCTTCGGGTTGGTGATGATCGGCGTGATGAGGTGCGGGATGCCCTCGTAGGCGGTCAGCTCGACCCGCTTGGGGTCGACCATGATCATCCGCACCTCGTCGGGCGTGGAGCGCATGAGCAGCGACGCGATCATCGAGTTCACGAAGCTCGACTTGCCGGACCCGGTGGCGCCGGCCACGAGCAGGTGCGGCATCTTCGCCAGGTTCGCGACGACGAACCCGCCCTCGACGTCCTTGCCGAGGCCGATGACCATCGGGTGGTGGTCACCGCGCGCCTTGGCCGAGCGCAGCACGTCGCCGAGGGAGACCATCTCCTTGTCGACGTTCGGGATCTCGACGCCGATCGCCGACTTGCCGGGGATCGGGCTGAGGATGCGGACCTCGTTGGACGCGACCGCGTAGGAGATGTTCTTGCTGAGCGCGGTGACCTTCTCGACCTTGACGGCCGGACCGAGCTCCACCTCGTAGCGCGTGACCGTCGGCCCGCGGGTGTACCCCGTGACCTGCGCGTCGATCTGGAACTGCTCCAGCACCTCGGTGAGCCGCTCCACGACCTCGTCGGAGGCGGCCGACCGTGCCTTGTGCGGGCTGCCCTCGCGCAGGACGGTGGAGTCGGGCAGCGCGTACACGACGTCGCCGGACAGCGACAGCTGCTCGGCGCGAGCCGGGAGCGGCTCGAGGGGCGGAAGGACGACGTCGGCGGGGTCCTCGGTCTCGGCGATCGGTGCGTCGGGCGCCGACGCGGCGGCTGCTGCGGCTGCCTCGGCCTCGGCCTCGGCGGCCTTCTCGGCCCTGCGTCGCTGCCGGGCCGACACCTGACGGTCCTCGTCGGGTCCGTCGACGAGCGGGTTCTCGTAGGGCTCGTCCGGCACCGTGCGCGGGTGACGCCTGCGCGGCGCGTCGGTCGGCTCCGCCGGCTCGGCCGAGCGGCCGAGGGCCTTGTCGCGGGCCTCGCGGAGCCGGGTGGGCACCGCGTGCAGCGGGGTGGCCGTCACGACCAGCAGACCGAAGAGGACCAGGAGCACCAGGATGGGCGCGACCGTGAACGGCGAGCGCAGGAGGTCGACGGGGATGGCCGAGAAGAGGAATCCGACCGCTCCCCCGGCGTCGCGGACGGCGGGCATGTCGTCGGGGCGAGGCACGCCGTGCGCGAGGTGGACGAGGCCGAGCACGCCGCCGCTCATGGCGGACCAGCCGATCACCTGCCGCCCGACGGGACCGTTGCGGTCGGGGTGACGCAGGGTGCGCCACGCGATGACGGCGAGCACGATGGGCACCGCCCACGCGAGCAGACCCACCGAGCCTGTGGTCGCGGCGCGGACGCCGTCGGCGACGGCGCCGGGCACCTGCCACCAGACCGACGCGGCCACGACGATCGCGAGCGCGACGATGCCGAAGCCGACACCGTCACGCCGCTGCTCGGGCTCGAGCTCGGCCGCGGAGTGTCCGATGCTGCGGGCGACGGCACCGACCGCGCCGGCGACGCCGAGCCAGAGGGCCGTCAGGGCACGTGCGACGCCCCCGACGACGACCGCGACCGGACCGGGGCCCGTGCGCGGGGCAGGCTTGCGTGCCGCGGGCTTGCGCTTCGCGGTGCTGGAGGCAGGCTTCTTGCGGGCCTGGCTGCCGGACGGCCGCTTGCGCGGCGGGGAAGACGTGCGGGTCGCCATGGCGAGAGCCTAAACCACAGGTCGAGGGTCGAGCGGCTCCCACGCCGAGGGGCGTGGCACGTGCGTTCGTGTCAGAGGGCCGGGACGCCGAGGCCGAGGGCCTGGTGGAACCGCGTGAGGACGAGGTCGACGACGCGACGGTCCGGGATGCCGCCGTCGAGCACGGGGGCCGTCACCAGGTCGGCGCCGCTCTGACGCAGCTGGTCGGCGTCGCGCCCGGGTGTGAGCACGTAGGAGGCCACCACGACCCGGCGCCCGTAGGCGCGGGCGATGTCGACGGCGTCGGACAGCGGCGTGTCCTTGCCGCCGATCGACCCGACGTGCACCGGACCGCCCCAGACGGCGCTCACCAGACGCGCCATGCGCGAGTAGCCGCTGATCGCCCCGTCGTTCTCCGAGCCGGAGACGCCCAGCACGATCGTGTCGTCCTTGCGGGCACCGGCCTCGATGAGTCGCTGCACGGCCAGCTCGGCCAGCGTCCAGTCCGGGCCGAGTGCCGGGGCGACGACCAGGTCCGGGTCGTGCCCGCGGGCCAGCTCGAGCGCCGTGGCCACCTCGCTGTGCGGCACGAGCGTCAGCGGCACCGCCACACGCACGGGCGGGTAGGTCTCGTCGTGGCTCATGATCTCGACGGGCGTGTCACGCACGTCCACCGACGGGGCGTCACGACGCACGGCGCTGATCAGCGCCTGCAGCGCCGCGCGCTCGGCGACCCCCGCATGGCCGGAGGAACAGGCCAGGAGCGCCTCGTCGGAACGTCGAATCACCACGGGCGACTCCCCCTCACTGCCGGAACCGGTGCACGGCCGGCAGCGACGTGCGTAACGTCGCCGCCGGCCGCAACCGGTGTCCCACCACGGTTCGGCCCCGCGCCGAACTCTTAACCATGAGGTTAGGCAGCCTGTGTTTCGCGCCCAGCGCCCTCGCGTTTCGGGCGCGTAACAGTCCGCGGGACCTTCGTCAGGCCTCGAGGACGATGGGGATGATCATCGGACGGCGCCTCAGCTTGCGGCCCGCGAAGGAGCCGAGGACACGCCGCACGACCTGCTGGAGCTGCTTGGTGTCGTGGGTGCCGTCGCGCAGCGACTGCTCGATGGCGTCGACGATGCGAGGGGTGACCTCGTCGAACACCGACGGGTCCTCGGCGAGTCCGCGCGCCTGGATCTCCGGGCCGCTGACGATCTTGCCGTTGGTCGAGTCGACCACGATGACGACGGAGATGAAGCCCTCGTCGCGCAGAATCCGGCGGTCCTTCAGCTCGCTGTCGGTGATCTCGCCGACCGAGGAGCCGTCGACGTACACGTAGCCGCACTCGACCGCGCCGACGATCGACGCGTGGCCGTCGACGAGGTCGATCACGTAGCCGTCCTCGGCGAGAAGGACGTTCGGCACACCGGTCTGCGTGGCGAGCGCACCGTTGGCGTGCAGGTGACGGATCTCGCCGTGCACCGGCAGCACGTTCGACGGCTTGACGATGTTGTAGCAGTAGAGGAGCTCGCCGGCGGACGCGTGCCCCGAGACGTGCACGAGCGCGTTGCCCTTGTGCACGACCCGCGCGCCCAGCTTCGTCAGACCGTCGATCACGCGGTAGACCGCGTTCTCGTTGCCCGGGATCAGCGACGACGCCAGCAGCACCGTGTCGCCGGGCTCCAGGCTCACCTGCTGGTGGCTGCGGTTCGCGATGCGCGACAGCGCCGCCATGGGCTCGCCCTGCGAGCCCGTGGACATGAGCACCATCTTCTCCGGCGGCGCGGCGTCGATCTTGTCGACGACGACGCCGTCGGGCACGTGCAGGTAGCCGAGGTCGCGCGCGATCTGCATGTTGCGGACCATCGACCGGCCCACGTACGCGACCTTGCGGCCGTGCTTCGCCGCGGCGTCGAGCACCTGCTGCACGCGGTGCACGTGCGAGGCGAAGGAGGCGACGATGATCCGCTGCCGGCTCGACGCGAACACCGCGTCGATCGCCGGGGTGATGTTGCGCTCGGCGACCGTGAACCCCGGGACGTCGGCGTTGGTCGAGTCGGTGAGGAAGAGGTCGACGCCGGCCTCGCCGAGGCGGGCGAAGGCCCGCAGGTCGGTGATGCGGCCGTCGAGCGGCAGCTGATCCATCTTGAAGTCGCCGGTGTGCAGCGCGACGCCCGCGGGCGTCTTGACCGCCACGGCGAGCGCGTCGGGGATGGAGTGGTTGACCGCGACGAACTCCAGCTCGAACGGCCCCAGGTTCAGGACGTCGTTCTCCGCGACCACGTGCTGCGGCACGTCGCGCAGCCGGTGCTCGCGCAGCTTCGGCTCGACCAGCGCGAGCGTCAGCTTCGAGCCGACCACCGGGATGTTGCCGCGCTCGCGCAGCAGGTACGGCACGCCGCCGATGTGGTCCTCGTGCCCGTGCGTGAGCACCACGGCCACGATGTCGTCGAGCCGGTCACGGATGGGACCGAAGTCGGGAAGGATGAGGTCGACGCCCGGGTGGTGCTCCTCGGGGAACAGCACCCCACAGTCGACGACCAGGAGCTTGCCGCCGAACTCGAAGACGGTCATGTTGCGACCGATCTCTCCGAGGCCACCGAGCGGGATGACGCGCAGGCCCTCGGGGTCGAGAGCGGGGGGCGGGCCGAGCTCGGTGTGCATGTGACTCACGAAATGTCCTCCAGGAGGTGTGAAGCCGCGAGGCCGTCGCGCACCAGCGCGACCTCCTCGTCGGTGGCGGGAAGGAGCGGGGGTCGCACCGTGCGGTGCTCGAGGACCCCCAGGAGCTGAAGGGCGGCCTTGGCCGTGATGGCGCCCTGGGTGTGCGTCATGATGGCGCGGACCGCTGGCACCAGACGCTCGTTGACGGCGCGCGCGGTGACCAGGTCACCCGCGTCGACCGCGCGGACCATCTGCGCGTACTGATCGCCCGCGACGTGGCCGACGACGCTGACGATGCCGGCCGCGCCCACGGCGAGCCAGGCGAGGTTGAGCGAGTCGTCACCGGAGTAGATCCGCAGGCCCAGCTGGCTCTGCAGCCAGGCGCCGCGCTCCAGGTCGCCCACGGCGTCCTTGACCGCGACGACGAGCGGGTCCGTGACCAGCTCGGCGTACGTGCTCTCGGCGATCTGCACCCCCGTGCGCCCCGGGATGTCGTACAGGAGCACCGGGAGGTCCTCGCCCGCACGCGTCACCTGGCGCACGTGCTCGACGATGCCGGACTGCGGCGGCTTGCTGTAGTACGGCGTGACGAGCAGCAGACCATGGGCGCCCACCTTGCGCGCCCCCTGCGCCAGCTCGACGCTGTGCCGGGTGTCGTTCGTGCCGACCCCGGCCACGATCGTGGCGCGGTCGCCGACCGCCTCGAGGACCGCCGCCAGCAGACGCGCGTCCTCCTCCCCCGTCGTCGTCGGCGACTCGCCGGTCGTGCCACTCACGACGAGGCCGTCGTGGCCGTGGTCGACCAGGTGCGTCGCGAGCTTCTGCGCCGCCTCCACGTCGAGGGCCCCGTCGGGGGTGAACGGCGTGACCATGGCGGTCAGGACGCGGCCGAACGGTGCGGCCTCGCTGGCGAGCGGGGAGGTCATGGACCGAGGTTACCGCTGACCGACCCCAGCAGCCCCGCCGCACCTGCGTCATTCGCCGCCCACGGCCCGGCACCCCCGCCGTACCCCTTGCCGCCCACGGCCCGGCACCCCTGCCGTACCCCTTGCCGCCCACGGCCCGGCACCCCCCGGGGCCGCTACCGTCGGCGCATGACGTCGCACGAGCTCGACCGTGCCGTCGCCTCCACCGTGGGCGACGACGGGCACCGCCACCTGACCCTCACCGCGGACTGGAACACGCCCAACGGCACCGCGAACGGCGGGTACGTGCTCGCCATCCTCGCGCGTGCGGTGCTCGACGAGGCCCGCACGAGCGCACCCGACCACCCCGACCTGCTCACCGTCTCGGTGAGCTACTTCAAGCCGCCGACCCCCGGACCGGGCTCCGTCGAGGTGACCACCCTGCGGGTCGGCCGCCGCGTCTCGGTGCACCAGGCCGTCCTGCAGCAGGGAGGCCGCGCGGTCGCCCACGCCGTGATCTCCCTGCACGACTGGGACGCGGCCGGCACCGTCGAGCACCTTCCCCACGACGCCCCCGCAGTGCCCGGACCAGACGCCAGCACCGACCTGTCGCCGTTCATCCCGACGGGCGCGGTGCCCATCGTCGAGCGCTACGAGTCCCGTGCTCCCGAGGTGCCGGGGTGGCTGCGCGGCGAGCCGTCCGGTGTCGCGGAGGCGACCGTCTGGATCCGACCGAAGGACGGCCGTCGGGTCGACGCCCTCGCGGCGGCCGCGATCGTCGACGGGTACCCGCCGGTCACGGCCGAGCTCGGCCACCTCGCGTCCGCCACGGTCCAGCTCACCGTCCATCTGCGACGTCGGCCCGACAGCGCCTGGGCGCTGCTGCACGTCACCACGCGCCACGTCCAGCAGGGCTACCACGACGAGGACGTGGAGCTGTGGGACGAGCAGGGCCGGCTCGTGGCCCAGAGCCGTCAGCTGGCCGTGCTGTCCTGAGGGCGGGCTCGGTCGACCGCGGCGTCAAGCGCACGACCCGCCCCCACCACCGCGACGGCGGTCAGCAGCACGAGCGCCCCGGCGAGGGTCGCCGCCAGCGGGTCGTCCACGACCAGCTGCGGGATGGCCCGCTGCGGCACGAGCGACGCCGCCGCGCCGGCGCCGACCAGACCGATCCAGTTGCCGGTCATCGCAGCCCGGTGGTCACGGATCCGACCCTGTCGAGCGCCGACGATCCCGAGGGGCACGGTGACCAGCGTGACCACCGACAGGGCGTGCAGCACGCTGAAGTGCCCGGGTCGGATCTCCTGGATCCAGAACGACGTGACCGCGACGTACAGGATCGCGACCACCCACACCCGTCCGGCCAGCCGGTGACCTCGCGTGCCGCGCGGCCCCAGGAAGAGCTGCCAGAACCCGACGACCAGGGCGAGCAGGGCGGCGAAGGCGTGCGTGGCGACGAGCGGCGTCATGGTGTCTCCGGTCGGAGGATCTCGAGCAGCGGGTCGGTGACGGCGCGGACCTGGTCGGCCGTGACGTCCGTCGCCTCCAGGAGCCGCCCGAACGCGTCCTCCAGCAGCGCCCCGCCGTCGGCGACGAGCCGCTCCCCCGCCTCGGTCAGCGTGAGCGCGCTGCGATTCCCCGTGCCCGGCGTTCGCGCGGCCGTCAGCAGCCCGGCCTCGGAGAGGGCGCGGACCATACGGCTCGCCGCAGGGGCCGAGACCTCCTGGACGGCGGCGAGCTCGGCCTGTGTCGGCGTGCCGAGCGCCTGCACCGTGACGAGCGTGAGGAAGCGGGCGTAGCTCGTGCCGTGGGCCGCGCGCAGCATCTCGTCGGCCGCCGCGTCGAGGGCGGCGACGAGCGTGTGCAGCCGGTAGGCCGGCTGTCGGGGGTCGTACGTCACCCCAGCATCATGAGGCGGTTAACTTAACTGTGTCAAGATGCTTGCACGTACGTGACCACGTCGAACGGCACGCGCTCGGGCTCCGGACCGACGTACGGCACCCGTCCGACCTCGTCCCACGCCTCCCAGTCCAGCCGCGGGAAGAAGGCGTCGCCGTCCGGCGAGGCTGCCACGCGGGTCACGACCATGGCGTCGACGAGTCCCTGCTCCAGCGCCTGCGCGTACACCTGCGCCCCGCCCACGAGGAACACCTCCTCGTCGAGCTCCTGCGCCGTGCCCAACGCCTCCTCGAGCGACGCGGCGACGAGCACGTCGTCGCCGTGGGGCCCGGCAGACCAGTCCGGGTCGCGGGTCAGGACCACGGTGGTACGACCAGGGAGGGGTCGACCGATGGACTCGTAGGTGGTCCGCCCCATGACCATCGGGTGGCCGAGCGTGAGGCGCTTGAAGTGGGCGAGGTCCTCGGGAAGGCGCCACGGCAGCGCGCCGTCGACCCCGATGACCCGGTTCGCGCCCATCGCGACGACGAGCGTGAGGCTCATACCGCGATCGGCGCCTTGATGCCCGGGTGCGGGTCGTAGCCGGTGACCTTGATCGCGTCGAAGTCGAAGCCATCGATGCTGGTGACCGACGGGTCGAGCCAGAGCTCCGGCAGCGGCCGCGGGTCGCGCTCCAGCTGCAGCCGCGCCTGGTCGAGGTGGTTGAGGTACAGGTGGGCGTCGCCGAACGTGTGCACGAAGTCGCCGACGCGCAGACCCGCGACCTGCGCCACCATGTGCGTGAGCAGTGCGTAGGAGGCGATGTTGAACGGGACACCGAGGAAGACGTCGGCCGAGCGCTGGTAGAGCTGGCAGGACAGCCGACCGGGTCCGCCGTCGTCGGCCGGGGCCACGTAGAACTGGAAGAAGGCGTGGCACGGCGCGAGCGCCATGTCGGGCAGATCGGCGACGTTCCAGGCGCTGACGATGTGCCGCCGGGAGTCGGGGTCGGCCTTCAGCGCCTCGACGACCTGCGCGAGCTGGTCGATGGTCGCACCGGACGGCGTCGGCCAGCTCCGCCACTGGTGCCCGTAGACCGGACCGAGGTCGCCGTCTTCGTCGGCCCACTCGTCCCAGATCGTGATGCCGTGCTCCCGCAGCCACGCGGTGTTGGTGTCGCCGCGGACGAACCACAGCAGCTCGCCGACGACCGACCGGAGGTGGATCTTCTTCGTGGTGACGAGCGGGAACCCCTCGGAGAGGTCGAAGCGCATCTGGTGGCCGAACACGCTGAGCGTGCCGGTGCCGGTGCGGTCGCCCTTCTCGACCCCCTCGTCGAGGACGCGGCGGACGAGATCGAGGTAGGCCTGCATGACTCGCAGGATACTCGCCCCCACGACCGTCCCGGTCGTGCGAGACTCTGGGCGTGCCCCTCGCCGAGTACGAGGCCTCGCCCCAGGAGGTCCGCCGTTTCGCCCTCCTGCAGATCGTCCTGACCGCCGCCTTCGTGACGCTGATCTTCCTGGCGCTGGGCGGCACCGACGCGGACCTGCCGCCGTGGTGGCTGCTCGGCGTGCTCGCGCTCGGACTGGTCGCCGCAGCGGTGCTGTCCGAGCGCGTGTGGCTGCAGTCGTCGCCGCTGGACCCCGAGGCGGACCCCGCCGAGAACCAGCGACGCGCCGTCGGCGTCTTCGCCGCCCAGACGGTCCGCAAGCTCGTCTTCTGCGAGACCGTCGTGCTGGTGTCCATCCTGGTCGCGTTCATCGGCTCCTGGGGAGGGTGGACGATCCTGCTCGTCGGCGTCCCCGGTCTCTTCCTGCTCGGCTGGGAGACCTGGCCGGGACTGCGGAACCTGTCCATGACGGCCGCCATGCTGGACGCCCAGGGCGCCGACTCGAGGCTGGTCGAGAGCTTCCGGTCCTGGTGAGAGGGCTTGGAGCCCGAGCGACGTCCGGTCCATACTGGGCGCCGAGCGGGATCAGTGGCCCGGCGGTCGTCACCGTCCCCGCGGGTGGGGTTCGACTCCCCTGGTCGGCCCCCGCCCCGACCACCCGAGAGGACCATCGTGAACATCACCGTCCAGCCCCACGAGCGCGTGCTCGTGCACCGCGACGGCGCCCTGGTCGCGGTCCTGCACCCGAGCTGTGCCGCGCGGTGAGCGGCGCCGACGTCAGCGTCCGGCTGGCCTGGCCGGACGACGCACCGGCCATCGCCAGGATGCAGCGCTCCGCGTGGGGTGCTGCCCTCGGCGACGTCCCCGACGTCGACCTCGCGCCGGCCTGGGCCCGGCTGCTGACCTCCCCGCCCGACGCGCGGGCCCGCGTGCTGGTGGCCCTCGAGCAGGCGTCGGTGCGCGGAGTCGTGTTCGTGCACCCGTGCCACGACCCGGACGCCGACCGGGTCGCCGACGGCGAGGTCGGCGAGCTGCTCGTCGACCCCGGGCACCGCGACGCGGGGCACGGCTCGCGACTGCTCCAGGCAGCGGTCGACACCCTGCGGGCGGACGGCTTCGCGCGGGCACGCTGGTGGGTGCCGACCACCGACGACCGGCTGCGCGCGTTCGTCGTCGGTACCGGCTGGACGGCCGACGGGGCACACCGCGAGCTCGCCGACGAGTCGGGTGGTCGCACGGTCAAGCAGGTCCGGCTCGTCACGTCCCTCGTCGAGGCATGAGCGACGCGGACGCTGCGGGGCCGGCGGCTCGGCGTCGTGTCGTTGCGGACTCCCTCGGGGTCGGCGTGGCGACCGGCGCCTACGGCGTCTCGTTCGGCGCGCTGGGCACCACGTCGGGGCTCGACGTGCTGCAGACCTGCGTGCTGTCCCTGCTCGCGTTCACGGGTGCGTCGCAGTTCGCCTTCATCGGCGTCGTGGCGGCGGGAGGAGCGCCGGTCACCGGGGCGGTGACGTCGGTGCTGCTCGGGTCACGCAACCTGTTCTACGGCCTGAGCATCGCGTCGGTGCTGCGCCTCCGCGGGGTGCGACGGGCGCTCGGTGCGCACCTCGTGATCGACGAGTCGACCGCCGTCGCCCTCGCCCAGCGCGACCCCGCCCTCGGACGGCTGGGGTTCTGGTGGACGGGCACGTCGGTCTTCGTGCTCTGGAACCTGTCCACGCTGCTGGGTGCCCTCGCCGGGACCGCGATCGGCGATCCGCGCGCCTACGGCCTCGACGCCGCCGTCGGCGCCGCGTTCCTGGGCCTGCTCTGGCCGCGTCTGGACGGACCTCTCCCCCGCCTCGTCGCGCTCTGCGGCGCCGCCGTGGCCGCCGGCCTGGTGCCGGTCACGCCCGCCGGGCTGCCGATCATCGGCGGCGGGGCGGTCGCGGTGGCCGTCGGCCTGCTCGTCGGGGCGCGGAGGTGAGCGCTCTGTGGGTGGGCATCGTCCTCACGTGCGTCGGCTGCTACGTGCTGAAGGTCGCCGGACTGTCCGTCCCCGACCGCGTGCTCGAGCACGCGACGACGCAGCGTGCGGTCGGTCTGATCCCCGTGGGGCTGCTCGGCGCCCTGGTGGCCGTGCAGGTGCTGGCCGACGGGCCCCGGCTCGCGGTCGACGCGCGGCTCGCGGGCCTGGGGGTGGCGGCCGTGCTCCTGGCGCTGCGCGTGCCGTTCCTGCCGATGGTCGTCGCCGCGGCCCTCACGGCGGCGCTGCTGCGGCTCTGAGCCGGGCGGCGACGGCGCTCAGTCGAGTCCGAGCACCGCGTCGAGCCCCACGGTGACACCGGGCCGGTCCGCCACGTGCCGGACGGCCGCGACGACGCCGGGCATGAACGACTCACGGGTCGAGGAGTCGTGGCGCAGCGACAGGACCTCTCCCTCCCCACCGAGGAGCACCTCCTGCGACGCGACGAAGCCGCGCGAGCGCACGGCGTGCACGGTGATGCCGTCGACCTTCGCGCCGCGGGCCCCGTCGGGGTCGGTGGTGGTCGCGTCGGGCACCGCGGCCGAGCCGGCCTCGGCGCGCGCCGCAGCCACCAGCTCGGCGGTGCGCACGGCCGTGCCCGACGGCGCGTCGACCTTCGCGGGGTGGTGCATCTCGATGATCTCGACGGACTCGAAGAAGGGAGCGGCGGTCGCGGCGAAGCGCATGAGGAGCACCGCGCCGATCGAGAAGTTCGGGACCACCAGCACGCTCGCTCCGGAGCGCTGCTCGACCGCGTCCTGCACCGACCGCAGCCGGTCGCCGTCGAAGCCGGAGGTGCCGACGACGACGTGCACCCCCTGCTCCACGCACCACAGCACCTGGTCGAGCGCGACGTCGGGAGTCGTGAAGACGAGCGCGACGTCGGCCCGGTGCTCCGTGACCTGCTCCAGCGCGTCGCCCACGTCGACCCGGGCGACGACCTCGAGGCCCTCGGCCGCCTCCAGCGCCGTCACCGACGTCGATCCCATGCGCCCCTGGGCGCCCAGCACGGCTACGCGAGTCGTCATGCGCCCAGCCTAGTGAGCGAGCTCCTCGGCCAGGACCGAGAGCCCGGCGTGGAGCTCGGCGAAGGACGTCGTGAGCGGTGCGAGGCCCAGGCGCAGGAGGTCGGGCTCGCGGAAGTCGGGGACGACGCCGCGGTCGGTGAGCCGCTCCGTGAGCGCCCGGGCGTCGGGCACCCGGACGGTGACGTGGCTTCCCCGTCGGGTGGGATCGCGCGGCGTGACCAGCTGCAGCTCGACGCCCTTCTCGGCGAGGGCGTCGAGGGCGTCGACCGCGAAGCCGGTCAGCAGCTCGGACTTCGTCCGCGCGGTAGCGACCCCGGCCTCCGCGACCATCGCCACGCCCTCGCGCACGGCCACGAGACCAGCCACGTTCGGGGTGCCGGAGAGCAGCCGCCGTGCGTCGGTGGCGGGGCGGTACTCCTCGGCCATCGCGAACAGGTCATCGGCGCTCCACCACCCGGGCAGCGGCTGCTCGAGGTGCGGCAGGTGCCGGGCCGCGGCATACAGGAACGCCGGCGCCCCCGGACCTCCGTTGAGGTACTTGTAGGTGCACCCGACCGCGAGGTCGACGTCGGCGGCGTCCAGCGACGTCGGCACCACGCCCGCCGAGTGGCAGAGGTCCCACACCACGAGCGCACCCGCCGCGTGCACCTGCGTCGTCAGCGCCGGCAGGTCGAGCAGCACGCCCGTCCGGTAGTCGACGTGGCTCAGCAGCACGACGGCCGTCCGCTCGTCGAGCACGTCGGCCAAGGGGCCGGCGACGTCCCCGTCGGCGTCGCGGTGCACGACGACGAGCTCGAGGCCGCGCTGCCGGGCGACCTCCGCGGCGAGGTAGCGGTCGGTCGGGAAGTCGCCGGCATCGACGACGAGCCGGGTGCGCCCGGGCGCCAGCGAGGCGGCGGCGTGCAGCGCCTTGGCGATGCCGATCGAGGTCGAGTCGCCGACCACCGTCTGGCCTGGCGCGGCCCCGAGCAGCGCGCCGACCTCGTCGCCCACGACGACCGGGAGCTCGACCCACCCCTCGGACCACCCGCGGATCAGGCGGGCACCCCACTCCTCGCGCACGAACGTCGCCAGCCGCTCGCGGGTGCGCAGCGGCAGACGTCCGAGCGAGTTGCCGTCGAGGTAGGCGACGACGTCGGCGTCGAGCTGGAACTGCTGCCGCCAAGCGGCGAGCGGGTCTGCGGCGTCCAGGGTCGCGGCACGTTCACGGAAGTCGCTCACCCTCCGGATCGTCTCACGAGCGCCCGGGGCCCGGACGCGACGAGGCCCCCACCCCGAGGGGCAGGGGCCTCGTCGGCCGTGCGTGGATCAGGCGTCGGCGCCGGCCTCGGCGGCCTCGGGGGCCTCCTCGGCAGCCGCGTCGGCCACGACCGGGATCAGCGAGATCTTGCCGCGGTCGCCGAGCTCGGCGATCTCGACCTGGACCTTCTGGCCGACGGTCAGCACGTCGTCGACGCTGCTGACCCGCTGGCCGCCGTTGAGGTCGCGCAGCTTGCTGATGTGCAGCAGGCCGTCCTTGCCGGGCGACAGCGCGACGAATGCGCCGAAGTCGACCGTCTTGACCACGGTGCCGAGGTAGCGCTCGCCGACCTCGGGCATCGTCGGGTTCGCGATCGCGTTGATCGCGTCGCGTGCGGCGTCGGCCGAGCCGCCACCCTCGCCCGCGATGTACACCGTGCCGTCGTCCTCGATCGAGATCTTGGCACCGGTGTCGGCCTGGATCTGGTTGATCATCTTGCCCTTGGGGCCGATGACCTCGCCGATCTTGTCGACCGGCACCTTCACCGTGATGATGCGCGGCGCGAACTGGCTCATCTCGTCGGGCGTGTCGATCGCCTCGGACATGACGTCGAGGATCGTCAGACGCGCACCCTTGGCCTGGGTGAGGGCACCGGCCAGCACGTCGGCGGGGATGCCGTCGAGCTTGGTGTCCAGCTGCAGGGCGGTGATGAAGTCCGGCGTGCCGGCGACCTTGAAGTCCATGTCGCCGTAGGCGTCCTCCGCACCGAGGATGTCGGTGAGGGTGACGTACTGGGTGGCGCCGTCGACCTCGCCGGAGATGAGGCCCATCGCGATGCCGGCGACCGGGGCGCGCAGCGGCACACCGGCGTTGAGCAGGCCGAGCGTCGAGGCGCAGACCGAGCCCATCGACGTCGAGCCGTTGGAGCTCAGCGCCTCCGAGACCTGGCGGATCGCGTACGGGAACTCCTCGGTGGTCGGGAGCACCGGCAGCAGCGCACGGCCGGCGAGCGCGCCGTGACCGATCTCGCGACGCTTCGGCGAGCCGACGCGGCCCGTCTCACCCGTCGAGAACGGCGGGAAGTTGTAGTTGTGCATGTAGCGACGCGTGGTCTCGGGGCTCAGGGTGTCGAGCTTCTGGACCAGGTCGAGCATGTTCAGCGTGGTGATGCCCAGGATCTGGGTCTCACCGCGCTGGAACAGGGCCGAGCCGTGCACGCGCGGGACGACGCCGACCTCGGCGGAGAGCTCGCGGATGTCGGCGAGGCCACGACCGTCGATGCGCACCTTGTCGCGCAGCACGCGCTGGCGCACGAGGCTCTTGGTGACGGCGCGCAGCGCGGCACCGACCTCCTTCTCGCGGCCCGCGAACTGCTCACCGAGCTGGTCGAGCACGTCGGCCTTGATCGCGCTCTCACGCTCCTCGCGGTCAGCCTTGGAGACGATCGTGAGGGCCTCGGCCAGCGGGCCGGACGCGACGGCGGCGACGGCGTCGTAGACGTCGTCCTGGAAGTCGAGGAAGACCGGGAAGTCCTGGACGGGCTTCGCGGCGGCCTCGGCGAGCTGCTGCTGGGCCTCGCAGAGCTGACGGATGAAGGTCTTCGACGCCTCGAGGCCGCCGGCGACGACCTCCTCGGTCGGCGCCTGGACGCCGGACTGCACGAGGTCCCAGGTGGACTCGGTGGACTCGGCCTCGACCATCATGATCGCGACGTCGGTCGAGCCGTCGGCCTGCGTGGCGATGCGACCCGCGACGACCATGTCGAACACGGCGTCCTCGAGCTGGCTGTGCGTCGGGAACGCGACCCACTGGCCGTCGATGAGCGCGACGCGCGTGGCACCGATGGGGCCGGAGAACGGCAGGCCGGAGATCTGCGTCGACGCCGAGGCGGCGTTGATGGCGAGCACGTCGTAGGGCGTGTCGGGGTTGAGCGCCAGCACCGTGATGACGACCTGGACCTCGTTGCGCAGACCCTTCTTGAAGGTCGGGCGCAGCGGGCGGTCGATGAGACGACAGGTGAGGATCGCGTCCTCGCCCGGGCGGCCCTCGCGACGGAAGAACGAGCCGGGGATGCGACCCGCGGCGTACATGCGCTCCTCGACGTCCACCGTCAGCGGGAAGAAGTCGAAGTGGTCCTTGGGCTGCTTGCCGGCGGTGGTGGCCGAGAGCAGCATCGTGTCGTCGTCGAGGAACGCGGAGACGGAGCCGGCGGCCTGGCGGGCGAGCTGGCCCGTCTCGAAGCGGATGGTGCGGGTGCCGTACTGACCGTTGTCGATGACGGTCTCGATGGCGTGGATGGTGTCGGACATGGGAGTCCCTTCTCGCGACGTGCGTCGCGCGGTGGGACGAGACCCGGACCTGCCGTGAAGGTGGTCGGTCTTCGATCGAGGCCCGCGGCCCGGCGTCCGCCGTCCCGAGGGCCACTACCGAGGACCGGACCCGACGTGGCGGCTCTCGTCCGTGGATGTGTCGTGTTCAGTTGTCGGGGCGCGTGGCCCCGGATGCAGTTCAGGCGGCCACCCGGGGGGTGACCGCCTGAACGAGGTCAGCGACGCAGACCGAGACGCTCGATCAGCGAGCGGTAGCGCTCGATGTCGGTGTTCTGCAGGTAGTTCAGCAGGCGACGACGGCGACCGACGAGCAGCAGCAGGCCACGACGGCTGTGGTGGTCGTGCTTGTGCTCCTTGAGGTGGTCCGTCAGGTGCGAGATGCGCTGCGTGAGCAGCGCGACCTGGACCTCCGGGGAGCCGGTGTCGCCCTCGCTGCGGGCGTACTGGCTGATGATCTCGTCACGCGGGGTACCGGCGACGGTGGGGGCAGCGGTCTTCTTCGACATTCTTCTCCTGGGAGGTCGTTGCACGGCGCGCCCGGGCATGTCCACCGGGGCTCTACGGACCGTGGGCGTTCGTACGCCGTCGTCCAGGTTATCAGCGCGCCGGTCGTTCCGACGAATCGCCTCGCCGTGCTCGACGGCGTGCGGCCTCAGGCGAGCGCGGCGCGCGCCTGCTCGACGTCGACGTGCATCTGCTCGACCAGCGCGTCGACGCCGCGGTAGGCGACCATCGGCCGCAGGTGGGCGACGAGCTGCACCCGCACGGGGCGGCCGTAGAGGTCGAGGTCGTGCCCGTGGTCCATGACGTAGGACTCCACCCTGCGCTCGGTCCCGGCGAAGGTCGGGTTGGTCCCCACGGAGATCGCGGCGGGGTAGTCGGCGTCGCCGGTGAGGAGGCGACCGGCGTAGACGCCGTCGGGCGGCACGCAGTAGTCGGCCTGCACGGGCACGTTCGCGGTGGGGAACCCGAGGTCGCGTCCGCGCTGGTCCCCGGGGGTCACGACGCCGTCGACCTCGTGCGGGCGGCCGAGCAGCTCGGCGGCCTCCTCGAGGCGGGCCTCGCCGACGAGCGTGCGGACCCGCGTGGACGACCACGGGACGCCGTCGGCCCCGTGACCGTCGCCGACGAGCGTGAACGCGCTGGCGTCGCACCCGTGCCGTGCGCACAGCTCGCGCAGGGTGTCAGTCGTCCCCGACGCCCTCGCTCCGAAGGTGAAGTTCTCGCCGACGACGACGTGCCGCGCGCCGAGCTCCTCGACGACCACACGCTCCACGAACTCCTCCGGTGACCACGCCGCCATCGAGCGGTCGAAGTCGAGCACCCGCACGTGGTCGGCGCCACGGACCCCGGGCGCCGGCTCGTGCAGCAGCTCGATCCGGCGCTGCAGCGACGTGAGCCGGGGCGGGACGCGGTCGGGGGCGAAGACCGCCACCGGGTGCGGGTCGAACGTGACGGCGACGACGGGCAGGTCGCCCGCGACCTCGCGGGTACGTCGCAGCAGGGCCTGGTGCCCCCGGTGAACGCCGTCGAAGGTGCCGATGGTGACCGCGGTCGCGGTACCCAGGGGGGCGGTCGAGGCGCCGCCGCGGTCTGTCCAGGTGCCCACCCCTGAACTGTGCCACACCCGCTCGGGAACGTCGGATGAGAGGACTCTCATCGACGTCTCATCGTGGCGTGCGCGAGCGTGCGGCACAGTGTCGCCATGACGCGAACCCGCTTCCTCCTGCCGCTCGTCGTGGGCGTCGGCCTCGTGCTGCTCGGCGTCGTCGTGGCGCGGGTGGTGGCCCAGGAGGACGCGCCGCGGGTCGACTACTCGCCCGTGACCGTGCCGACGTCCACCGAGACGCCGCGACCGACGGTCTCGCCGTCGCCCACGCCGACGGACGACCGCGACGACGATGACGACGATGACGATGATGACGACTACGAGCGCGTCCCGCAGACGCCGCGGCCCATCGACGACCGAGACGACGACCGCGACGACGATGACGACGACTGAACCGCGCGGGAGCGGACCGGCGCGCTTCTCCGTCCGCCAGCGTCTGACCGCCGCCGTCGCCCTGCTGACGGCGGCGGCGCTCGTCGCGGTCGGGGCCACGCTGTTCGTGCTGGAGTCCCAGCGCATCGACCGGGTGATCGACGCGAGCCTCGGTCAGGAGGTCGGGGAGCTGCGTCGCCTCCAGGCGGAGGGCGTCGACCCCGAGACGGGCCGGCCCTTCACCAGCCCCGACCGGCTGATCGCGTTCTTCCTCTCGCGCAACGTGCCCGACACCGACGAGAACCTGTGGCACTTCCCCGTGTCCGGCACCCCGACGTTCGTCGGCGAGGGCCAGCGGGTGCTGCGCACGTCGCCCCGTTTCCCTGCGCTGGTCGACCGCCTGGTGCGCCGCGGCGGCGTCGGGGACCTCCAGGTCGCCGGCCGGACCTTCCGGGTGGCGGTGCAGCCGGTCCAGCAGGGCGACCGGCGGGCCGCGTTCGTCGTGACCCACGACGTCGACGGGTCGCGCGCGCAGCTGCGTGAGCTGATGGTCACCTACGCGCTGCTCAGCGCGCTCTCCGTCATCCTCATCTCCGCCGTGGCGTCGTGGCTGGCCGGGCGTCTGCTCTCCCCCGTACGCCGTCTGCGCGAGACCGCCCAGGGGATCAGCGAGGGCGACCTCGGCGGTCGCCTGGAGGTGACCGGGAACGACGACCTCACCGAGCTGCAGCGCACCTTCAACGACATGCTCGACCGGCTCGAGGAGGCGTTCGCGAGCCAACGTCGCCTGCTCGACGACGCGGCGCACGAGCTGCGCACGCCCCTCACCGTGCTGCAGGGCCACCTGGAGGTGCTCGACCCCTCCGACCCCGACGACGTCCGCACGACGCGCACGCTGCTGCTCGACGAGATCGACCGGATGACCCGGCTCGTCCACGACCTCCTCCTGCTCGCGAAGGCGGAGCGTCCGGACTTCGTGCGCCCGGAGCGCACCGACGTCGAGGCGCTCACGCTCGGCGCCCTGGAGCGTGCGCGAGGGCTGGCCGACCGGGCCTGGGTGCTCGACGCGGTGGCTCGCACCCACGTCGAGGTCGACCCGCAGCGACTGACGCAGGCGCTGCTCCAGCTGGCCGACAACGCCGTCCGGCACACGGAGCCCGGAGCGGAGGTCGGCGTCGGGTCGCGCGTGCACGACGGGAACGTCGAGCTGTGGGTGCGCGACACGGGAGCCGGGGTGCCGTCGGCGCTGCGTGAGACGATCTTCGAGCGCTTCGCCCAGGGCGACGGCGAGCAGGCGGGCTTCGGGCTGGGCTTGTCGATCGTCTCGGCGATCATGGAGGCGCACGAGGGTCGCGTCGTGCTCGACCCGCCCGGGGCGACGTCGGGCGCGACGTTCCGGCTCGTGATCCCGACAGGAGGACTGTGGTGAACCGGATTCTCGTGGTCGAGGACGAGCAGCGGATCGCGTCGTTCGTCGCGAAGGGCCTGAAGGCCGAGGGCTTCACGCCGACCGTCGTCGCGGACGGCGTGAGCGGCCTCGACTACGCGCTGACCGGTCCGTTCGACCTGATGGTGCTCGACATCGGCCTGCCCGGGCTCGACGGCTTCACCATCCTCGAGCGGGTGCAGGCGGAGCGGCCCGAGCTGCCGGTGATCGTGCTGACGGCGCGCGACTCGGTGACCGACACGGTCCAGGCGCTCGAGGGTGGGGCGGCCGACTACATGAGCAAGCCCTTCCGCTTCGCGGAGCTGCTCGCGCGTGTCCGCCTGCGTCTGCGCACGCCCGCCTCCGCGCCCCCCGACGACGAGCTGGTCGCGGGTGACGTCCGCCTCGACCTGCGGCGACGTCGCGCGTACGTCGCGGATCGGGAGGTCGAGCTGTCGGCCCGCGAGCTGTCGCTCGCCGAGGTGCTGATGTCGCACCGTGGGCAGGTGCTGTCGCGCGAGCAGCTGCTCTCCCACGTGTGGGGCTACGACTTCGACCCCGGCTCCAACGTCGTGGACGTGTACGTGGGGTACCTGCGCAGGAAGCTCGGCGCCGGGCTCGTCACCACGGTGCGGGGGCTCGGGTACCGGGTGGACTGACGCGAGGTCAACGCCGCAGCGTGAACCCCGAGAGACGGGCTGACGGCAGGCCGGCGATCATCGGCTCGAGCTCGACCGCGATGTCGCGTGGCGTGGGACGGGCCGCCGGGTCGGGGTCGAGGCAGCGCCCGATGAGATCGGCAGCGCCCCGGTGGACGAAGCCGGGGAGCGGCTTCGGCTCGTCGTGCAGCTGCGCCCAGCGCGGCTCGCGGTCGAAGGCACGGAAGCCGGCGGCGGCGCGGAACAGGGTGGCGCCGAGGCCCCACACGTCGGCGGCCGGGCCGACCGGACCGCGCTCCCCCGGCACGCACTGCTCGGGTGCCATGTACTCGTCGCTGCCGACCGCGTGGTCGAGGGCGGCGGCCTCGTCGACGTCGAGCGCGACGGAGAGGTCGATGAGCTGGGCGGGCGCGCCCATGATGATGTTGCTCGGCTTGACGTCGAGGTGCACGACCCCCTCGCCGTGCAGGTAGTGCAGGACCGACGCGAGCTCGAGGGCCAGCGGGAGCAGCTGGTGCTCCGGCACGGCACCGTGCCGGGAGATCAGCCGCGACAGGTTGGGGCCGTCGACGTGCTCGAGCACGAAGTACGGCCGCGCTGACTCGTCGTCGTAGGAGAAGACCCGGGTGAGGCCGGGGTGCGCCAGCCGTGCGAGCAGTGCCACCTCGCGGTCGAGGCCGGCCCGCGAGACCGGGTCGTCGACGTGCCCCGGGCGGAGCACCTTGACGACCACCGGAGCGTGCAGCCGCTCGTCGAAGGCCAGCCATGCCTCGTAGACGGTGCCGCCGCCCAGGTCCTTGACGGCCGTCAGGCCGGGGGCGATCTCGTCGCCCCCGGCCAGGCCCCACGCGTCGTCGGACATCAGCGGTCGGTGCCGCTCGTCGGAGCCGTGTTCTTCGTCGGCGCGGACTGGACGGTCTTCGCGGTGTTCTTCGTCGGCGCCGACTGGACGGTCTTGGCCGTGTTGGCGGTCGGTGCCGTATTGCGGGTCTGGGCCGTGTTGCGGGTCTGGGCCGTGTTCGCGGTGTTGGCCGTCTGACGGGTGACGTTCGTGCTCAGGTCGTCGTCGCGGTCGTCATCGTCGTCGGTGTCGTCGGCGGTGACGACCCACGACGTGGTCGAGTCGTCGCGCTTGAGCACCGGGTCGCGGTCGCCGTCGGCGTGGGCGCTGGAGAGCGCGAAGCCGGCGGTGCCGAGCGCGAGGGTGCCGGCGACGGCGGCGATGGCGGTACGGGCGGTGGTCTTCATGGGTCCTCCTGAGGTCGATGCGATGACCCCAGGTTGGTCGCGGGTCGTGAGCCTGCCGTGAGACGTCGATGAGAGGCCTCTCATCCACCTCAGAGCAGCGGGCGCAGCGGTGTCAGCAGCAGCTCGCAGGCGCGCGCCACGATGGGCCGCGACTGCCAGTGCTCGAGCGTCAGCTCGCGACAGTTCGCGAGGTCCGTCTCGAACACGGTCTCGAGGTGGGCGGCGAGCGCGGGGTCGACGACCTCGAGGTTGATCTCGTAGTTGCCGGTGAGGCTCAGCCGGTCGATGTTGGCGGTGCCCACGGTCGACCACTGCCCGTCGATCGTCGCGGTCTTCGCGTGCACCATCGCGTCCTGGTAGAGCTGGATCCGCACGCCGTGGCGCAGCAGCTCGCCGTAGAACCCCCGCGACAGCCAGTCGGCGACGACGTGGTTGCTGACCTCGGGGACGATGATCGTCACCTCCACGCCGCGCGACCGGGCGTCCTTGAGGGCCTGCAGGATGTCGTGGTCGGGGATGAAGTAGGCGGCGGTGATGTGGATGTGGTGCCGGGCGCGGTCGATCGCCTCGAGGTACATGCCGCGGATCGGGAACACGAGCTGGCGGGGCACGTTGCGGTGGGCGCGCACGCTCGGCTCCCAGCTGGCCTCCCCCAGCGGCTCGATCGGCACCGGGTGCAGGTCGTTCCAGAAGTCGATGAAGGCGTTGTCGAGGTCCCAGACCGCCGACCCCTCGACCCGCAGGTGCGTGTCGCGCCACTGCGTGGCGTACAGCGAGCCGACGTTGTACCCGCCGACGAAGCCGACCGTGTCGTCGACGACGAGGATCTTGCGGTGGTCGCGACCCCACCGTCGAGGGTTGAAGGGCTGCAGCCCGGTCTTCAGCACCGGGTAGCGCAGCACGTGCACGCTCGGGGGGAACGTCAGGAACGAGCGCGGGACGACGAGGTTCGCGAACCCGTCGTAGATCACCCGCACGTCGACCCCACGGTCGGCGGCCGCGACGAGCTCGCGCTTGAACGCCTCACCCACCTCGTCGCCCTTGAGGATGAAGGTCTCGAAGAGGATCCGGGTCGTGGCGCCGCGGATGGCCGACAGCATGTCGTCGTAGAGGTCCTCGCCGTACGTGTACGTGGTGGCGCTGTTCTCGCTGCCGACGGGGACCGTCCGCGGCGGCACGGTCGGGAAGCTCGTCTCGCTGGAGCCACGCAGGATCTTGCGGACCTTGGTCGTGACCATGAGACCCGCGACGATGCCGACGACGGAGAGGAACCAGGTCTGCAGGGGACGCCAGATCAGGCGTTCGGTCGAGAGTCGGGCCACGTCGTCACCCTAGGGCACGACGACGCGGTCCCCGGTCGTCGTCAGACGAAGACCGCGACGGGGCGGGCGGACCCGTCGCGCTGCTCGTAGAGCGCCAGGAAGGTGCCGTCGGGAGCGAAGAGGGCCACGGGACCAGGAGGACCGAGCTCGACGTCCGGGAGGGCCCGACCGAAGCGCACCGCATCGGCTGCGGCCTCGTCGAGGTCGAGCGTGGGGAACGCCGCGCGGGCTGCGTCGTCGAGCGCGACGTGCTGCCAGGAGCGCTCGAGCTCGTCGAGCGTGCGGGCGACGTCGAGGCCGAATCCGCCCACACGGGTGCGGCGCAGCATCGTGAGGTGCCCGCCGACGCCCAGGGACGCGCCGAGGTCACGCGCCAGGGCCCGCACGTAGGTCCCGCTGCTGCACACCACCCGGGCGTCGACGTCGACGACCCCCAGGCCGTCGACCTGCCGGTGCCGGACGTCGGAGACCTCGAACGTCGACACGGTGACCGGTCGGGCCGGGAGCTGCACGTCCTCGCCGGCCCGGACCCGGGCGTACGAGCGCTTCCCGTCGACCTTGATCGCCGACACCGCCGTCGGCACCTGCTCGATGTCTCCCGTGAGCGGGAGCACCGCGGCGCGCACGGCGTCGGCCGTCACGTCCGAGGCGTCGTGGCGCTCCAGGAGGTCGCCCTCCGCGTCGTCCGTGACGGTGGTCTGGCCGAGCCGCATCGTGGCCAGGTACTCCTTGTCGGCCAGCTGCAGGTGGCCGAGGAGACGGGTCGCCCGACCGACCCCGAGGAGCAGCACACCGGTCGCCATCGGGTCGAGCGTGCCGGCGTGACCGACCTTGCGCGTGCCGGCCAGCCGACGGGTGCGGGCGACGACGTCGTGCGACGTCCACCCGGCGGGCTTGTCCACGACGACCAGCCCGACGGGGGTCTCGCTCATGCGCGGGGGTCGTCCTCGTCGACGTCGTCGTCCTCGTCGGCACGGGGCTGCTTGTAGGGGTCCGGGTCGCCCGCGTACTCCGCGCCGGCCGACGCGGCCGCCACGCGCTCGTCGATCTCGCGCGCCTTCGCGAGCAGGTCCTCGATCTGCCGCGCCGTCTCCGGCACCGCGTCGAGGAAGAACTCGAGGGTCGGCGTGTGGCGGGTGCCGAGCTGCTTGCCGACCTCGCTGCGCAGCAGGCCGGTGGCGCTGCGCAGGGCGGCAGCGGTGTCGGCGGCGGCGCGCTCGTCGCCCATGACGGTGTAGAACACCGAGGCGTTCTGGTGGTCGCCCGTGAGCCGCACGTCGGTGATCGTGACGAAGCCGAGCCGTGGGTCCTTGACCCGCCGCTCGAGCATCTGGGCGATGATCACCTTGATGCGGTCGGCGAGCTGCTGGGTGCGCTGTCCGGCCATGGTTCCTCCTGCTGGGTCGCCGCCACGGGCCCAGGATCGCTCCCGGGCCCGTGGCGGACCGCTGACTCAGCTACGCGGCTTCTCGCGCAGCTCGAACATCTCGACGACGTCGTCGATCTTGATGTCGCCGTACCCCTTGAGGACGAGACCGCACTCGAAGCCCTCGCGGACCTCGGACACGTCGTCCTTCTCGCGGCGCAGGCTCGCGAGCTCGAGGTTGTCGGCCACGACGGAGCCGTCGCGGAGCAGACGCGCCTTGGCGTTGCGCCGCAGCGTGCCGCTCGTGACCATGCAGCCGGCGATGTTGCCGATCTTGGACGAGCGGAAGATCTCGCGGATCTGCGCCGTGCCCAGCTGGTGCTCCTCGAACTCCGGCTTGAGCATGCCCTTGAGGGCCGCCTCGATCTCGTCGATCGCCTGGTAGATGACCGAGTAGTACTTGATCTCGACACCCTCGCGGTCGGCCAGCTCCGTCGCCTTGCCCTGCGGGCGGACGTTGAAGCCGATGATGACCGCGTTGGAGGCCGCCGCCAGGTTGACGTCGGTCTCGGTGATCGCACCCACGCCACGGTCGATGACCCGCAGGTTGACCTCCTCGCCCACGTCGATCTGAGCCAGCGAGTCCTCCAGCGCCTCGACCGAGCCGGAGCCGTCACCCTTGAGGATGAGCAGCAGCTCGTCGGTCTCGCCCTTCTCCATCGAGGACATGAAGTCCTCGAGGGTCCGGCGACCCGTGCGCTTGGCCAGGGCGGCGTTGCGCTCCCGGGCCTCGCGCTTCTCGGCGATCTGACGGGCGATGCGGTCGTCGTCGACGACCATGAAGTTGTCGCCGGCACCGGGCACGGCCGTGAGGCCGAGCACCAGGGCGGGACGCGACGGCGTCGCCTCGGTGATGTTGGCACCGTACTCGTCGAGCATGGCGCGCACGCGACCGAAGGCCGGACCGGCCACGATCGAGTCGCCGACCCGCAGCGTGCCGCGCTGGACCAGCACCGTGGCGACCGGGCCGCGACCGCGGTCCAGGTGCGCCTCGATGGCGAGGCCCTCGGCGTTCTGCTCCGGGTTGGCGCGGAGATCGAGCGAGGCGTCGGCCGTGAGGATGACGGCCTCGAGGAGCTCGTCCAGGCCGGTGCCCGCCTTGGCGGAGACGTCGACGAACATCGCGTCGCCGCCGTACTCCTCGGGCACGAGGCCGTACTCGGTGAGCTGGCCGCGCGCCTTGGTCGGGTCGGCGTCGGGCTTGTCGACCTTGTTGACCGCGACGACGATCGGCACGCCGGCCGCCTTCGCGTGGTTGAGCGCCTCGACCGTCTGCGGCATGACGCCGTCGTCGGCCGCGACCACCAGGATCGCGATGTCGGTGGCCTGGGCACCACGGGCACGCATGGCGGTGAACGCCTCGTGGCCCGGGGTGTCGATGAACGTGATCGCACGCTCGTTGCCGTCGACCTCGGTCGTCACCTGGTAGGCGCCGATGGTCTGCGTGATGCCACCGGCCTCCTTGGCGACCACGTTGCTGTTGCGCAGCGCGTCGAGGAGCTTCGTCTTGCCGTGGTCGACGTGACCCATGACGGTGACGACCGGCGGACGGGCCGCGAGGTCGTCCTCGTCGCCCGTGTCCTCGCCGAACTCCAGGGAGAACGACTCCAGCAGCTCACGGTCCTCGTCCTCGGGCGAGACGACCTGGACGTCGTAGTTCAGCTCCTCGCCGAGCAGCTGCAGGGTCTCGTCGTTGACGGACTGCGTCGCGGTGACCATCTCGCCCAGGTGGAACAGCACCTGCACGAGCGACGCCGCGTCGACGCCGATCTTCTCGGCGAAGTCGGTCAGCGAGGCACCGCGTGCCAGACGGACGGTCTGGCCGTCGCCCTTGCGGACGCGGACGCCGCCGATGGCGGGCGCCTGCATCTGGTCGAACTCCTGCCGCTTCGCGCGCTTGCTCTTGCGACCACGACGCGCGGGGCCACCGGGGCGACCGAACGCGCCCTGCGTGCCGCCACGACCACCGGGACGGTTGCCGCCGGGACGACCGCCGGGGCCGCCGAAGCCGCCTCCGCCGCCCGGGGCGCCGCCACCGGGACGACCGGCGAACCCGCCGCCGCCTCCGCCGCCGGGACGACCGCCGCCGGCGCCACCGCCGGGACGTGCACCGCCGGGACGGCCACCGGGGCCGCCACGACCGGGTCCGGGACGCGCGCTGGCGAGGCCGGACTGCTTGGGCATCATCGCCGGGTTGGGACGCGGCATACCGGGACGGCCACCGGGCGCGGGAGCCGCGCCACCGGTGCCGCCGGCGCCACCCTCACGGGCAGCGGGCGGACGCGGGGCGCGCTCCTGCTGCATCCCCTGGCGGGAGGAGTACGGGTTGTTGCCGGGGCGTGCGCCACCGGGACGCGGGCCCGGACGCGGGCCGGGGGCCGGCTTCGGACCGGGCTGGGCGGCCGGCGCGGAGGCCGCGGCAGCCGGAGCCTCGGGCTCGGCGGGACGTCGCGGCCCGGGGCGCGGACCGGGGGTCGGCGTGGCCTTGGGCGCGGCGGGACCGGGCGTCGGAGCCGCGGACGCCGGCGACGGTGCGCTGGACGTCTGCGACGCGGCGGGGGCCTGCGGTGCAGCCGGGGCGGGAGCCTCGGCGGCCGGGGCCTTGGGGGCAGGGGCGGCGGGCGCCTTCTTGGCACCCTTCTTCGCACCCTTGGCGAGCAGCGCGTCGCCGTGCTCCTCCTTGAGGCGGCGGACGACCGGCGCCTCGACGGTGGACGACGCGGACTTCACGTACTCACCCATGTCCTTCAACGTGGACAGGATGTCCTTGCTCTGGACTCCGAGCTCTCGTGCGAGCTCGTGGACTCTGACAGCCACTGTTCTCCTTCGTGGGGGCCCGCACCCCGAAGGAGCGAGGACCCTAGTTGACGTGCAGGCTCATCGGAACGTTCTCATCGAGAGCTCATGAGCGGTTGCTCCGTTTTCGGGTCGTGGGGCCGGTGGCCCCGTGGATGGGTTGGTGCGCCCTGGTCACTCCCGCGGGCCGGTCACGTCGTCGAGCAGCGTCAGGTCGAGTGGTCCCTCCACGCGGAGGGCCCGGCCGAACGCCCGTCGGCGTCGTGCCAGCTCCAGGCACCGAGGGTCGGGGTGCAGGTGCGCCCCTCGCCCCGGCATCGTCCGCCGCGGGTCGGGGGTCACGGTGGTACCCGCCTCCCCCGGCACTGCGACGAGCCGGACCAGAGCGGTCACGTCGTCGCGCGAGCGGCAGCCGATGCACGTGCGAGTGACCGTGGTCGAGTCTACCCCGTCCGTGGTCACGTCCTGCGCTCGGGCCGCGCGCCGTCGTCGTCCTGCGGCACCTCGGTGTCGGAGCGGATGTCGATGCGCCAGCCGGTGAGCTTGGCGGCCAGGCGGGCGTTCTGGCCCTCCTTGCCGATCGCGAGCGACAGCTGGAAGTCGGGCACGACCACGCGGGCGGCCCGCGTCTGCTCGTCGACCATCGTCACCTTCTTGACCCGCGACGGGGAGAGCGCGTGGCCGATGAACTCGAGCGGGTCGTCGCTGTGGTCGACGATGTCGATCTTCTCGCCGTGCAGCTCGTGCATGACGTTGCGCACGCGCTGGCCCATGGGCCCGATGCAGGCGCCCTTGGCGTTGACGCCGGGCTTGGTGGCGCGCACGGCGATCTTGGTGCGGTGACCGGCCTCCCGCGCGACGGCCATGATCTCGACCGACCCGTCGGCGATCTCCGGGACCTCGAGGGCGAAGAGCAGTCGCACGAGGTTGGGGTGGGTGCGCGAGACCTTGACCCGCGGGCCACGCATGCCCTTCTCGACCTCGTACACGTAGGCCTTGATGCGCTCGCCGTGGGCGTACTTCTCCTCGGCGACCCGCTCGGCGGACGGCAGCAGCGCCTCGACCCGACCCAGGTCGATCATGACGTCACCGGGGCGCGCGCCCTGCTGGATCACGCCGGAGACGATGTCGCCGACCTTGCCGGAGAACTCGCCGAACTTCTGCTCGTCCTCGGCCTGGCGCAGACGCTGCATGATCAGCTGGCGCGCGACGGTGGCGGCGAAGCGGCCGAAGTCCTCCGGCGTGTCGTCGAACTCCTCCGAGAAGCGCGGTGCCGGCGGCGCGGCGGGCGTCTCCTCGCCCGGCTCGACCTCGTCCTCCTCGTTCGCGGCGGCCGGCTCCGGGGCCAGCCGCTCCTTCGCCCAGACCGTCACGCGGCCGGTCTCGCGGTCCAGCACCACCCGCGCGTGCGGGTGAGAGTACGGCGTCTTCTGGTAGGCCGACAGCAGCGCTGTCTCGATGGCCTCCACGACGACGTCGAGGGAGATGTCCTTCTCCCGCTCGAGGGCGCGCAGCGCGCTCATGTCGATGTCCATCAGGCGTCCTTCTCACGGTGGTGGTCGTCGGGCCGGCCGGCGCGGGGCGCGGAGCCGCGGCCCTTGGCCGACGGCTTCTGCTGCTTGGACCGACCGGTGGTGGGCGCCTTGGCGGCGCCGAGCTCAGGGGTGACGAGGGCGCGCGCGACGTCGGCGTAGGCGAGGCGGCGCTGCTGGCCCTTCACCGTGATCTCGACGCCGGTGTCGTCGCTGCCGACCACGCGTCCGGTGACCGCGGGTCCGTCGTGCAGCGTCACCGCGACGAGCCGGCCCACGTTGCGCCGCCAGTGGCGGGGCTCGGTCAACGGGCGGTCGAGTCCCCGGGAGGTGACCTCCAGCGTGTACGGCTGCTCCCCCATCGACGTGCCGTCATCGAGCGCGGCGGAGACGACCCGGGTGGCCTCGGTGACGAGGTCGAGCGGGACGCCGCCGTCGGCGTCGACGGCGATCCTCAGGAGGCGCTTGGACCCGGAGCGGGACAGCTCGACCGCCTCGAGGTCGAGTCCGAGGGCGGCGAGGGGTCCGGCGACCTCGTCCCTCACGGTGTCGGCCTGCGGGTCCGCCATGTCGTGGAGCCTCCTGTGTTCTGTTGTCGGCACGTCCGGTGCGCGGTGCCGCTGGGCGACCGCGCGCCCTCACTCTAGCGGGCACCCATTAGCCTGACGGGATGGTCAGCCGTCGCGTCGTCGTGGGAGGCGGGGTCGCCGTCGTGGCGGCCGGCGCGGGCCTGCACGTCGCGGGTCGCGACGACGACGTGCTGCGTGCGCTCGGGGCGCGACCGCGCCCGATGCCGGACGCCGCGGACAGCCGTCTGCTGGAGCGCGCCGCGGCCGACCAGGCCGCGCTGGCCACCTCCGTCGAGGGCCTGCGCGACGTCGAGACCGACGACCTCGTGACGGTGCTGAGGACCCAGCTCCAGGGTCTGGGCGGTGCGCCGGACGGGGCTCCGTCGCCCTCGACCACGTCGTCCGACGTCGCCACGGTCGTGGCCGACCTCAACCGCACCGCCAGCCGTCGACAGACCGACGCCCTCGCGGCCGTCTCGCCCGACCTCGCCCGGGTGCTGGCGTCGCTCGCCGCCGGGCAGTCGCAGGTCGCCCGCACGCTGGGTCGCCGGGCGGGAGGTGCATGACGTGGCCGGACCGTCCCCCGTCGGCCCCCTGCAGCGCCGTCTCGCGCTCGAGCACGAGGCAGTCTGGCTGACCTCGCTCAGCGCGGGCCGGTTCGGCGACCTCGCGGACGCCGCGCGGGCAGCGCTCGGCCGCCACGAGCGAGCCCGCGACGCCCTGGTCGCACGCGTGGCTGCCGCCGGCGCGACGCCCGTGGGTCCCCAGGCGGCCTACGGCGTGCCACCGCGCTCCGTCGACCAGGCCCGAGGACGACTCGCCGACCTGGCCGAGCGGATGTGTCGCGCCACCGTGCCGCTCGTGGCGCTGGGCAGCGCGGAGGACCGCCGCGAGGCCGTGCAGTCGCTGCGGGCGTCGGCGCTGGAGGCGACGAGCTGGGGCGCGGCGCCGAGCGCGTTCCCCGGGCTCGACCGCAGTTGAGCCCCGGGGTCAGCGTCAAGATCAGCGGCAGACGCCGCGGACCTCGGTGATGACGTCGGCGACCGCCACGTCGCGGCGCGTGCCGCTGGCCCGGTCCTTGACCTCCACCAGACCGTCGGCCAGCCCCTTGCCCACGACGACGGTCGTCGGCATGCCCAGGAGCTCCGCGTCCTTGAACTTGACGCCGGGCGAGACCTTCGGGCGGTCGTCGTAGAGCACGTCGAGGCCTGCGGCCTCCAGCTCGGCGACGAGCCGGTCGGCCGCCTCGAACAGCTCGGGCTGCTTGCCGGCGACGACGACGTGGACGTCGAAGGGCGCGAGCTCGCGCGGCCACACGATGCCCAGCTCGTCGTGCGAGCCCTCGACGACGGCGGCCACCGCGCGGGAGATGCCGACGCCGTAGGAGCCCATCGTGACGGTGACGAGCTTGCCGTTCTCGTCGAGCACCTTGAGGTCGAGCGCCTCCGCGTACTTGCGACCGAGCTGGAAGATGTGACCCATCTCGATGCCGCGGGCCAGCTGAAGCGGCCCCGAGCCGTCGGGGGCGGGATCGCCGGCACGCACCTCGGCGGCCTCGATCGTGCCGTCGGCGGTGAAGTCGCGGCCGGCCACCAGGTCGATCACGTGCGAGCCGACGACGTTCGCGCCGGTGACCCACCGCGTGCCGTCGACCACGCGGGGGTCGACGAGGTAGCGGATGCCGGTCTCGGACTCCGCCCCCAGCACGCCGGGACCGATGTAGCCCTTCTTCAGCGCCGGGTGGGCCGCGAAGTCCTCCTCGGTGAACGGTTCGACGTCGGCGGGCGCGACCTGCGTCTCGAGCCGCTTCGGGTCGACCTCGCGGTCACCGGGGACGCCGATCGCGAGAGGCTCGCGGGAGCCGTCGGGGTGGCGCAGCACCACGAGGACGTTCTTGAGCGTGTCGGCACCGGTCCACGGACGGTCCTCGCGCGGGAAGCGCTCGTTCAGATGCGCCACGAGCGTGTCGATGGTGGGCGTGTCGGGCGTCTGCTCAGCGTGCGCGGCCGGCAGGCCGTCGAAGGGCTGCGGGTCGGGCGCGACCGTGACGACGGCCTCGACGTTGGCCGCGTAGCCGCCGGGCGAGCGGACGAACGTGTCCTCACCGATCTCGGCGACGGCGAGGAACTCCTCGCTCGCCGACCCGCCCATGGCGCCGGAGTCGGCCTGCACGACCACGTAGTCGAGACCGAGCCGGTCGAAGATGCGGACGTAGGCCTCGCGGTGCGCCTGGTAGCTGCGCTCGAGCCCCTCGTCGGTCACGTCGAAGGAGTAGGAGTCCTTCATGACGAACTCACGTCCGCGCAGGATGCCGGCGCGGGGGCGCGACTCGTCGCGGTACTTGGTCTGGATCTGGTACAGGCTCAGCGGCAGGTCCTTATAGGAGCCGTAGAGGTCCTTCACGAGCAGGGCGAACATCTCCTCGTGGGTCGGACCGAGCAGCATGTCGTTCCCGCGGCGGTCGTGCAGGCGGAACAGGTTCGGGCCGTACTCGGTCCAGCGGTTCGTCGCCTCGTAGGGCTCACGCGGCAGCAGGGCCGGGAAGCGCACCTCCTGCGAGCCGATCGCCTCCATCTCCTCGCGGACGATCTCCTCGACCTTCGCGAGCACCTTGAGCCCCAGCGGGAGCCAGGAGTAGATGCCCGGGGCCACGCGCCGCACGTAGCCGGCCCGGACGAGCAGCTTGTGGCTCGGGACCTCCGCGTCCGCCGGGTCGTCGCGGAGGGTTCGCAGGAACAGCTGGGACATGCGCATGCGCCGACCCTATCGAGCGCCGCGCGAGGCCTTGAGGGCCGTGCGCACCAGCGGCACCTGCAGCGGCAGCCGGCCCACGACCCCGGCCTTGAGCACCGGCGACGCGCGGCGGCTGCGCAGCACGTCGGCCGTCATCTGCAGGTTGGCCGGGAACACTCCGACGAGGAGTCCGGCCGCGGCCAGCCCGCCGGCGCGCCGCGTGCGCGGGTGCAGGAGCATCGCCGCGCAGGCCACCTCCACGACCCCCGAGGCGTGCACGAGCTCGCGTCGACGCGGCAGCGCGCGCGGCACCATCTGCTCGAACGGCTCCGGCCTCACGACGTGCGCGACGCCGGCGGCGGCGAGCAGGGCGGCCAGGGCCTTCACGTCACGTTCCATGTCCGCACCCTAGGCGACCCCCGCCGAGCCGCACGGGACGGTGGCAGGATGGGACGTCCCCACCCCGCGCCCTGCAGGAGGCACCCGTGTCCATCGTCGCCACCCTCGAGCTCCGTCTCCGACCGGACCAGGTCGAGGCCGCACCCGCCGTGCTCGAGGAGGTCCTCGCCGAGACCCGCGCCTTCGCCGGCAACCTCGGCGTCGAGGTCCTGACCGACGTCGCCGACCCGACCCGCGTGACGGCGTTCGAGCGCTGGGAGAGCCTCGAGCACGACGCGGCGTACCGCGCCTGGCGCGCCGGGGACGGCAACCGGCCCGCCCTCGGGGCGTTGCTGGCCGCTCCCCCGGTCCTCACGCACTGGAGCACGGCGGGCGTCTGACACCGCCGGCGTGCCTACAGCAGGATCGACGCGAACGTGTCGACCTGGCGCAGGCCCACGCGTGCGTAGGTGGCCCGAGCCGCCGCGTTGAAGTCGTTGACGTAGAGCGTCACGTCGCGCGCGACGTCGCGCTGCACCAGCCGCACGACACCGGCGAGGGCAGGTGCCGCGATCCCGCGGCCGCGGTGGTCGGGGTGCACCCAGACCCCCTGCAGCTGGCACACCCCGTCGGCCGCGGCACCGACCTCGGTCTTGAAGACCACCTCGCCGTCCTCGAAGATCGCGAAGGCCCAGCCCCGGGCGACGAGCTGCGCCACGCGGGCGCGGTAGCCGGCGCTGCCTCCCGCCTCGGGGTCGATGCCGACCTCCTCGCGGAACATCGCCACGGACGCCGGGTACAGCGCGTCGACCTCGTCGATCATCACGCGACGCAGGCGCGGGTCCGGCGCGACGGCCGGCTCGTCGTCGATGGCCAGGAACGGCTGGTCGGCTCGCACCGACCGTGCGGGCCCCCAGTCCTGCTCGAGCCTCGACCAGAGCCGCATGACCGCGGCCTGGCGTCCGACCAGGGACGCGCTGCGTCGCATGCCGGGGGCGACGCCGGTGAGCAGCAGCTGTCGGGCGAAGCCGTCGACGGCCGCGGCGTCGGCCTCGACGGGCACGAGGTTGGCGCCGCAGTGGCAGGCGGCGACGAGGCGACCGTCGCGGAAGCAGCCGAGCATCGTGCCGCCCAGCATGAGGCTGCGCAGCCCGGTCTCGGCCACCCGGTGGCGCACGAAGAGGTTCGCCCGCTCGTCGCGGGCCATCAACGCCTCGAGCGCCCCGCGGTCGTCCGGTCCGAGCAGGCGGATCTGCTGGTCGCGACGCACGTCGGCGTCGGTCGCGACCGGCACCAGCTCGATCATCGTGTGCTCCTCGCTCCGCAGGCCGCTCGCCCGGCTGCCGACAGCCTAGGCCAGCGGACCGGCCGTCGCCCCTCGACGGGCGAGACCTGGGACGGACGGCGGACGGTCAGCCCGAGACCGTCACGGAGGCGGCGGCGCCGTCCTCCGGCTCCATGTCCTCGGCGATGCGCAGAGCCTCCTCGATGAGCGTCTCGACGATCTTGCTCTCCGGCACGGTCTTGATGACCTCTCCCTTGACGAAGATCTGGCCCTTCCCGTTGCCGGACGCCACCCCGAGGTCGGCCTCGCGCGCCTCGCCGGGACCGTTGACCACGCAGCCCATGACGGCGACGCGCAGCGGCACCTCGAGCCCGTCGAGCCCGGCGGTCACCTGCTCGGCGAGCGTGTAGACGTCGACCTGGGCCCGACCGCAGGACGGGCAGGAGACGATCTCGAGCTTGCGCGGTCGCAGGTTGAGCGACTGCAGGATCTGGATGCCGACCTTGACCTCCTCCACCGGCGGCGCGGACAGCGAGACGCGGATGGTGTCGCCGATGCCCTGGCCCAGGAGGTAGCCGAAGGCCGTCGCGCTCTTGATGGTGCCCTGGAAGGCCGGGCCGGCCTCGGTCACGCCCAGGTGGAGCGGCCAGTCGCCCCGCGCGGCGAGCATCTCGTAGGCCTGCGCCATGACGACCGGGTCGTTGTGCTTGACCGAGATCTTGAAGTCGTGGAAGTCGTGCTCCTCGAACAGCGACGCCTCCCACACGGCCGACTCGACCAGCGCCTCGGGCGTGGCCTTGCCGTACTTCTCCAGCAGCCGCTTGTCGAGGCTGCCGGCGTTGACGCCGATGCGCAGCGAGACGCCGGCGTCCTTCGCCGCGCGGGCGATCGCGCCGACCTGGTCGTCGAACTTGCGGATGTTGCCCGGGTTCACGCGCACAGCCGCGCAGCCCGCGTCGATGGCGGCGAACACGTACTTGGGCTGGAAGTGGATGTCGGCGATGACGGGGATCTGGCTCTTGCGCGCGATCGCGGGCAGCGCGTCGGCGTCGTCCTGGCTCGGGCACGCGACGCGCACGATGTCGCACCCGGCCGCGGTGAGCTCGGCGATCTGCTGGAGCGTGGAGTTGACGTCGGAGGTCAGCGTCGTGGTCATGGACTGCACCGAGACGGGGGCGTCGCCACCGACGTCGACCGTGCCGACCTTGATCTTGCGGCTCCTGCGCCGCGGGCTGAGGACCGGCGGCGGCGCCTCCGGCATCCCGAGCGAGACCGGGACGGACCCGGCGCTCACGAGATGCTCACCGGGTTCACGATGTCGGCGTAGATCAGGATGACGCTCATGAGCATCAGGATGCCACCCACCACGTAGGCGACGGGCAGCATCCTCGCCACGTCGACGTATCCGGGGTCCGGGCGGCGGCGCAGACGCGCCCACCCGCGGCGCACGGCCTCCCAGAGGGCGCCCGCGATGTGGCCGCCGTCGAGGGGCAGCAGCGGGATGAAGTTGAACAGCGCGAGGAACAGGTTCAGGGACGCCAGGAGCGCCAGCAGCCGCTGCGCCCGCTCCGCCCAGCTGGGCTCGTCGACCGTGACGAGCTCGCCCGCGACCCGGCTCGCGCCCACCACGCTGATCGGGCCGTCGGCGGGCCGCTCCGCACCGAAGGCGGCCTTGGTGACCTCGACCATGCGCACCGGGAGGTGGGCGATGGCGCTGGCCGTGGCCGCGACCTGCTCCCCCATGACGTCGACGACGGCGCCCGGACCCTGGCGCTGCATCGTCTCCGTCGGCGTCACCCCCAGGAAGCCGACCTTCTCGGTCCGCCGGGGGTCGTCGAGCGAGGTGCGGGCGAGCACCGCGGTCGGCACGTCGGCGGACACCTCGCGGCCGTCGCGCTCCACGACGAGGCGTGCCTCGCGGTCACCGTTCGCGCGGATCAGGCCCGACAGCTGCTCCCAGGAGGTGATCCGCTCGCCGTTGAAGGACACGAACCGGTCGCCCGGCTGCAGGCCGGCCTGCTTGGCCGGCGTCACCGGGTCGGCGTCGGTGCAGGCACGTCCGGCCTCGGCGTCGGTGATGGCGCAGTCGGACACCGCCTGCACCGTCGTCGTCGGGGTGAGCGCACCGAAGCCCATGAGCACGACGGCGAACAGCACGACGGCGATGGCGACGTTGACGAGCGGGCCGCCGGCCATGACGATCAGCTTCTGCCACCAGGGCTTGCGGTAGAAGAGCCGGTCGAGGTCGTCGTCGTCGATGAGCTCGTGCTCCGCGTGGCGCGCGTCGCTGACGAGCTGGGTGAAGAGTCCGGTGTTCGTGGCGCGGACCTCGTGCGGGTCGGCCGCGACGCCGTCACGCCGCTCCGGCGGGAGCATGCCGACGAGCTTCACGTAGCCGCCCAGCGGGATCGACTTGATGCCGTACTCCGTCTCGCCCCGCTTGACCGACCAGAGCGTGGTGCCGAAGCCCACGAAGTACTGGGTGACCTTGATCCCGAACCGCTTCGCCGGCAGCAGGTGCCCGAGCTCGTGCAGCGCGATCGACGCGACGACGCCCACGACGAAGACGACGACGCCGAGCGTGTAGATGAGCGCGGTCACGCGCGAGGTCCGCTGGATGCACTCATGGACGCTTCCTCCACCAGGGCCCTCGCCCGCTCGCGGGCGAGGGTGTCGGCCTCGAGCACACGCTCGAGGGTCAGGTCGGCGTGGGCGGCGTCCGGGTCGCGCAGGTGCTCGTCGAGGACCGCGCCCACCGTGTCCACGATGCCAAGGAACCCCAAGTCGCCGGCGACGAACGCGTCGACGCAGACCTCGTTCGCGGCGTTGAGGACGGCCGGGGCGGTGCGACCGAAGGAGCCGGCGCGCCGCGCCAGCGACACCGCGGGGAACGCGGTCTCGTCGAGCGGGAAGAACTCCCAGGACGTCGGCGACGTCCAGTCGCAGCCACGCGCCGAGCCCGGCACGCGCTCGGGCCACGCCAGCCCCAGGGCGATCGGGAGCCGCATGTCCGGCGGCGAGGCCTGCACCATCGTCGAGCCGTCGACGTACTCGACCATCGAGTGCACGACCGACGACGGGTGCACGACCACGTCGATGCGGTCGAAGTCGATGCCGAACAGCAGGTGCGCCTCGATCACCTCGAGTCCCTTGTTGACGAGGGTCGCGGAGTTGATGGTGATCACCGGACCCATGTCCCAGGTCGGGTGCGCCATCGCCTGCTCGGGCGTCACGTCGGCGAGCTCGGCGCGGCTGCGTCCGCGGAACGGACCGCCGCTCGCGGTGACGAGCAGCCGCCGGACGTCCTCGACGCGCTCGCCCCGCAGCGCCTGCGCGATCGCGGAGTGCTCGGAGTCGACCGGGACGAGCTGCCCCGGGCGCACGCGGGACGTGACCAGCTCGCCGCCGACGATCAGCGACTCCTTGTTGGCCAGCGCGAGGGTCGTGCCCGCGTCGAGCGCCGCGAGCGTCGGCTCGAGGCCGACGGCACCGGTCATCCCGTTGAGCACCACGTCGACGTCGGTCCGCGCCACCTCGGTGGCGGCGTCGGGACCGGCGAGCAGGCGGGGCACACGGTGGTCGCCCTCCGACCAGCCACGGCGCTTCGCCTCGGCGTAGAGCGCGAGCTGGACGTCCTGCGCCGACGTGGCGCGGGCGACGGCAACCACCTCGGCCTCGTGCCGGATGGCCTGCGCGGCCAGCAGGGCCGGGTCGGACCCGCCGGCCGCGAGCGCGACGACGTCGAACCGCTCGGGCGCCGCCTCCACCACCTCCAGGGCCTGGGTGCCGATGGAACCGGTGGAACCGAGAATGGCGACACGCTTGCGCATGTCGCCATTCTCCCTCACCGGCACCGGGTGTCCCGCCCGGGCGCCGGAGGTCTCACCGCTCCGGGGTCACTTCACCTCGGAGCGCAGCAGCCGGTAGACGCCGAAGCCGAGCGGCAGCACCAGCCAGATCGTGCCCGCCGTCGCGATGCGCGCCCACTCCTCCCCGGTCGGGTCGAAGTCGCCGGTGAACAGCGGCACGAGGGCGGTGTTCAGCTCGATCCAGGGGGCGAGGTCGCCGAACCACTCGACGAGCCCACCGACGATGCCGACGACGATCGGCAGCACGAGCGTGTACACGAAGTAGCCGACGATGGCCGCGGCCGTGTTCATGAGCAGCATGGCGACCGCGAACCCGATGAGCACGCCGATGAGGTTGCTCACCGCGAAGTTGAAGATCTCGTGGCCCGAGATCGACCACGACACGTCGACGCCGCGGACGCTCGAGGCGAGGAAGGTGCCGATCGCCGCGAGCGCGGCCGACAGCAGCATCACGCCGATGGAGATGATCAGTCCGGCCAGCAGCTTCGCGACCACCACGCGGGGACGTCGCGGCTCCAGCGTGAAGGTGACCAGCCCGGTCCGCTGGCCCCACTCCGAGGTCACCAGCATGATCGCGATGATCGGCAGGAAGTAGCCGAGCGTGCCGCCCATGGCCTGGATGAAGAACGGGAAGTCCTGGAACTCGCCGCTGTCGGTGACGAGGAAGGCGATGACGAGCATGACCACGGCGCAGAGGCCGAGGATGGAGATGCTCAGCCAGCGTCCCGCCCGGGTGTCGAAGGACTTGCGGACCTCCACGCCCACGAGACGCGTGAGGGGGATGCCCGGACGGTCGGTGTCGATGCTGACCGCGGGCGCGGTGGTGGTGCTCATGCCTGGGCTCCTTCGGTGGGGACGGCGTCGCGCTGGGTGGTGGCGGTGAGCTGGAGGAACATCTCCTCCAGGCCTGCACCGTCGGCCTGGCGCAGCTCGACGAGGGCGACGCCCGCAGCGGCCGCCGCCTTGCCGACGACCTCGGGCGCGGCCTCGGTGGTGAGGCCCTCTCCGCTCGGCGTGACGGTGATGCCGGCGCCGGTGAGCGCCTGCTCGAGAGCGCGCGGCTCCAGGCCGCGGACGTACGTGCCGGCCGCCTGCAGCAGCTCCTCCTTCGTGCCCTGCGCGACGATCTTCCCGTTGCCGATGACGATCAGCTCGTCGGCGATGATCTGGACCTCGTGCAGCAGGTGCGACGACAGCAGCACGGTGCCGCCGCGGTCCGCGTACCCGCGGAGCAGGCCGCGCATCCAGTGGATGCCGGCCGGGTCGAGGCCGTTGGCGGGCTCGTCGAGCATGAGGATCTTCGGCTCGCCGAGCAGGGCGTGCGCGATGCCCAGCCGCTGGCGCATGCCGAGCGAGTAGTTGCGGACGCGGCGCCGGGACTCCTTGTCGGACAGGCTGACGAGCGCGAGCATCTCGTCGACGCGGCTCTGGGGCAGTCCCATGGTGCGCGCGCCGATCGTGAGGATCTCGCGGCCCGTGCGACCGGCGTGCTGAGCCGAGGCGTCGAGCAGGACGCCCACCTGCGTGCCGGGGTTCGGGATGTCGCGGTAGTCCACGCCGCCGACCGTGGCTGAGCCCTTCGACGGGGGCGTCAGGCCGGCGATGATGCGCATCGTGGTCGACTTGCCGGCACCGTTCGGCCCGAGGAAGCCGGTCACGGCACCGGGACGGCACGTGAAGCTGACGTCGTCGACGGCCGTGAAGCCGGCGTACGTCTTCGTGAGGTTCTGGACCTGGATCATGGTCCCACTCTCGCCGACGCCGACCTCGTGGCGCATCCGTCGCGCAGCCATGATCGACGCGCCGAAAGTATGAGTCGTCCCGGTCCCTCGGTCGTGGTCCCGTGTCCGCCCGGCTGGGTAGCGTGTCGTCGGTGACCGGAACCGCTCCCCCGCTGACCTGGTGGGGACACACGTGGCGTCTGCTGCTCGTCCTCGCCGTCACGGCGCTCACGTGGACCGAGCTCGGCGTCTGGCAGCTACAGCACGCGCCGTTGTGGTTCGTCCTCGACGTGGCCGTCGGCGTGGTCTCCACCGTGCTCGCCATGGTCTGGCGTCGCCGGTTCCCGGTCACCGTCGCGCTGGTCACGAACGTGGTGAGCATCGGGTCGTTCAGCTCCGGCGGCGCGGCGTGCCTCGCCCTGGTCTCCCTCGCCACGCGCCGACGCTGGCGCGAGCTCGTGCCGGTGACGCTGGTCTGCCTGCTGACCATCCCCTTCGTCGTCGCCATCAACCCGCTGCCCGGCGAGGATCCTCGGGTCGACGCCGCGGTCGTCGTCGTGGTGGTCGGCCTGCTCGTCTCGGTGGGCCTGTACGTCGGGTCACGTCGCGAGCTCCTCGCCACCCTGCGCTCCCGCGCCGAGAGCGCGGAGGCCGAGCAGGCGGCCAAGGTCGCGCAGGCGCGCAGCGCGGAGCGGACCCGCATCGCCCGGGAGATGCACGACGTGCTCGCCCACCGCATCTCGCTCGTCACGATGCACGCGGGCGCACTCGCCTACCGTCAGGACCTCGGGCGGGAGCAGGTGCACGCGACCGCGCTGACCATCCAGGAGACCGCGCACCAGGCGATGACGGAGCTGCGCGGCGTGCTCGGCGTGCTGCGCGAGGGGCCCGGGGACGCCGCGCCGGAGCTGCCGCAGCCGACGGCGGGCGACGTGGTCGACCTGGTCGGCGAGTCGCGCGCCGCCGGTATGCGCGTGGTCCTGGACCTGCGGGGCGCGCTGGAGGACGTGTCGGGCGCGGCCGGTCGCACCGTCTACCGCGTCGTGCAGGAGGGGCTGACGAACGCGCGCAAGCACGCCGCCGGCACGCCGGTGGAGGTGACCGTCGACGTCGGCGAGTCGTCGGTGGACGTGCGGGTCGTCAACCCCCTCCCGCTCGGCACCCCGACGGCGCCGGTGCCCGGGTCGGGCCTGGGACTCGTCGGGCTCCGTGAGCGCGTCGAGCTGGCGCGCGGCAGCCTGTCGCACCGCGTGTCGGCCGACCGGCAGTACGTCCTGGAGGCGCGGATACCGTGGGCCGCGTGACCTCCCAGCGCCCGACCCGGCTCCTCCTGGTCGACGACGACGCTCTCGTCCGGGCCGGCCTCTCGCTCATGCTCGGCGGCGCCGACGACCTCGAGGTCGTGGCCGAGGCGTCCGACGGGCGCGAGGCGCTGGCCGCCGTCCGCTCCCACGACGTCGACGTGGTGCTGATGGACCTGCGCATGCCGGTCATGGACGGCATCGAGGCGACGGCCGCCATCACCGCGCTGCCGTCGCCTCCGCACGTGCTCGTGCTCACGACCTTCGACGCCGACGACTACGTCGTGCGGGCGCTCGCCGCGGGGGCGCACGGGTTCCTGCTGAAGGACACGCCGCCCGCGCAGATCGTGGAGTCCATCGGCACCGTGCTGAGCGGCGAGCCGGCCCTCTCCCCCGCCATCACCCGGCGACTCATCGCACAGGTCACCGACGGCTCCGGCGGCGGGCGCGAGGCCGACGCGACGCGGCGGGTGGCGTCGTTGACCGACCGTGAGCGCGACGTGGCGCTGGCGATCGGACGCGGTGCGTCGAACGCCGAGATCGCGGCCGAGCTGCACCTGAGCCTGGCGACCGTCAAGGCCCACATCTCGCACCTCTTCACCAAGCTCGAGGCGGTCAACCGCGTGCAGGTCGCCATCACCATGCACGAGGCGGGGCTCCTGTAGCCCACGCCACCGCCGCTCGACGTGCCCGCGGGCGCGCGGCTGCCTAGCGTGGGCGTATGGCCTCCACGCTCGCGCGCCTCGCTGACACCGTCCTCGACAAGACGGTCCTCCCCGGCTACTCCAGCATCGGCCCGGCACTGCGCCGACGCTGGTGGCCCGCCGACCCGGAGCCTCACGCCCTGCGCGGACGGCACGTCGTGGTCACCGGCGCCAGCGGTGGGCTGGGCGCGGCGGCAGCCACCGGCATCGCCGCCCTGGGGGCCACGGTGCACCTGGTCGGGCGCAAGGCCGACCGGCTGGCCGACGCCGCCCGCGAGATCCGCCGCACCGTGCCGTCGGCGGACCTGCGCGAGGAGGCGTGCGACGTCAGCGACCTCGACGACGTCCGGCGCTACGCCCAGCGGCTCACGTCGGACCTCGGCGCCCTGCACGCGATCGTCCACGACGCAGGCGTGATGCCGAAGGAGCGCACGGAGTCGGCGCAGGGGCACGAGCTGACGCTGGCCACGCACGTGCTGGGTCCGCTGCTGCTGACCGAGCTCCTCCGCCCGCTGCTCGAGGCGGCCGACGACGGCCGCGTGGTGTGGGTGTCCTCCGGCGGCATGTACACGGCACCGCTCACGTCCGCCCTGGTCGAGGATCTCCAGTACCGCGACGACGACTACGACGGGGTCCGCGCCTACGCGCGCACGAAGCGGCTGCAGGTCGTGGTCGCCGAGCTGCTCGCGGAGCGCCACCCGCACCTGGCGAGCCACGCGATGCACCCCGGCTGGGCCGAGACGCCCGGGATCACCGACTCGCTGCCGGGCTTCGCGAAGGTCGTCTCGCCCGTGCTGCGCACGGCCGAGCAGGGAGCCGACACGATGGTGTGGCTCGTCGGGACGCCGACGTCGGTGACCGGTCCCGACGGGTTCTGGTGCGACCGCCGCCGACGCTCGCCCCGCTACCTGCCCTGGTCGCGGGACGACCCGGCACTGCGGCGTCGCGCATGGGACCGTCTGGCGGCCTGGGCGGGTCTCGAGCCCGAGGGCTCCTAGCCGACGGGGCGGCGCGCGAGGAGCGGCTCGACGACGTCGGCCGCGTGCGCGAGGACGGCGGCGCGGTAGTCGTCGGGGTCCGACGCGAGCGCGGCGGCCGGGTCGCCGCCGCCGGCCTGGCGCACCAGGTCGAGCGGGTGCACGCCCTCGGACGAGCGGACCTCGGGGCCGTCGTCGCCGATCGCGACGACGACGTCGCCCTCGCTCACCGGGACCGCCCCGATCCGGATGCAGGCGCAGACGGTGACCACCCGGTCGTCACCCTCGACCTGGACGCCGACGCGGTCGCCGGGCTGCACGCCGAGCATCCGGAGCCCCGACGCGAGGAACGAGGCGCGCTCGAGCAGCCGGGCGTAGGTGAGTCGGGCGGTCGCGGCGTCGTCCGCGCCGCCGCCGATGACGTGCCGGTCGAGCAGGTCGAAGCCGAGGCTGGCCATCAGCGCCCCCGGAAGACGGGCGTGCGCTTCTCGGTGCGCGCGGCAGCCGCCTCGCGCACGTCCTCGCTGGCCCAGACGTCGCGGAACCCCTGCTCGATGGCGGTGTCGTCGTCGAGGTCGTTCAGGACGCGCTTGTTGTAGGCGAGCGTGAGCGGGGCCAGGGTGGCGATCTCGTGCGCCCAGGCGAGGGCGTCGTCGAGCGTGCCGGCCTTGTCGACGAGCCCGTGGCCGAGCGCCTCGGCGCGGTCGATGAGCTCACCGGCCAGCATCATGCGACGGGCAGGACCGGTACCCGACAGGTCGGCGAGCGTCCGGATCGTCCACGCGTCGACGGCCATGCCGTTGCGTGCGGTGGGGACGCCGAACTTCGCGCGCTCGTCGGCGACGCGCAGGTCGCAGGCGATGGCCAGCTGGGTTCCGGCGCCGATGGCGGGGCCGTTGACGGCGGCGACGATCGGGACGGGCAGCCGGGTGAGGCCGTGCAGCATGCCGTACAGCGCCTCGAGGAACTCGTTGCCGTAGACGCCGCCGAGGTCGGCTCCGGAGCAGAACGCGGTGCCCTGACCCGTGATGACGATGGCCCGCGCTCCCCCGTTCGCCGGTCCGTCGCCGACTGCGTCGCGCGCGGCTTCGTCGATCGCGCGGCACAGGTCGAGGTTGAGGGCGTTGCGGCGCTCCTCGCGCTGCAGCTCCAGGACGACGACGTCGCCGTCGCGGCTCACACCGAGCATGGGTCTCCTCCGTCGGGTCGGACGCGGTCAGCGTACTGGGCTGTGCAGCCCTACCACGTACCACGTCCGATACGTATCCTTGAGGCATGCGACTCAACGCCAAGGGACAGGTGACGATCCCTGCCGCCCTGCGCCACAAGCACGGGTTCGCTGAGGGTGATGAGGTGGACGTGGTCGAGCGCGATGGTCGGCTGCAGATCGTGCACCGTGGGCCTGCCGCCACGCGCGGCGAGCGAGCGGTCGAGCGGCTGCGGGGTGCTGCCTCGACCAACTTGAGCACCGACGAGCTGATGGAGCTGCTCCGCGGTGAGTGAGCCGACGAGGACGCTCGTCGACACGAACGTGCTGCTCGACGTAGCGACGGACGACGACACCTGGGCCGCCTGGTCGACGCGGGCGCTCGCGACCGCACTCGATCGTGGGTCTGTGGTGATCAATCCCCTCGTCTACGCCGAGGTGTCGGTGGGGTTCGACCGCGTCGAGGACCTCGACCGCTTCCTCCCTGCGGATCTCTACGCCCGCGAACCTCTGCCGTACCGAGCGGGCTTCTTGGCAGGCAAGGCCTTCGTGGCCTACCGCCGTCGAGGCGGCGCTCGACGATCGCCGTTGCCGGACTTCTACATCGGCGCTCACGCGGCGCTGTCGGGCTACCGGCTCCTGACCCGGGACCGCGCCCGGTACGCGAGCTACTTTCCCCAGCTGGTCGTCGACTCTCCCGAGTGAGGGTCGTTGAGCAGCCGGGCGATGCGGTGCTCGACGTCGGACCCGACGTCGGGCGACAGGCCGTGCACGGCAGGTTCGGCGTCGACGGTGCGGCCGGAGGGCAGGATCCAGCGCAGGGTGCGGTGACTCTTCATGGCGTGGTGTCGGCGGTGCAGTGCCCAGAGGTTCGGTCCCTTGGTGGGGCCTCTGGGGTGGGGTTCTCGATGATCGAGGTCGCAAGCGCGGGCTGGTCTCAGGCAGCCGGGGGCCTGGCAGACGCCGTCGCGGAAGCTGATGGCGGTCGCGAGCACGTCGGGCGCGAACCGGCCCACGTACTCGTGCGCCAGGACGTCCCTGGTGATGGGGTCGACGAGCAGCCGGTGAAAGAAGGTGTCGTCGGCGTCGAGGTGCTCGAGCACCCACTCGGCGGGGACGGTCCAGGTGCCGTCGTCGGAGACGGCCGGTCCGGGCTCGGCGCCGGCCAGGACCTCGGCGTCGATGACCACGCCGACGTCGGTGCGGGCACGGCCGGCGGACGGCTGGTCGTCGGCGAGGAGGAGGTCGACGAACGCGTCGGCGCGGACCTGCCCGCGGGTGCGGTCTCGCCGTCGGGGCGTGGGGTGCGGCGCAGGCGCGCGTCGATGGCGGCGGCCTGGTGGGAGGGGACGAACGCGTTGACCCAGGCCATGGCGTCGTCGACGTGGGTGACCTGCACGTCGCGCTGGCGGCGGGCGGCCTCGGCCCGCTGGGCTGCCTCCTCGGCCTCGACCCGGGCGACGAACCGCCTCAACCACGCGCGCAGCTCCGCCACGGTGTGCGTCGCCGCGTACCCGACGACCGCCTCGTCGAGGCGTCGGTGGGACGACTCGTGCATCAACAGCAGCGACGTCGATGACACCTCGCGGGCCCGCGCCCAGTCGAGACGACCGTCGCGGAAGGCCCGCCAGGTGTACGGGGTCCGTTCGCGCAGCCTGTCGGCGGCGGCCAGACGCGCGGTCACCTGACCCTCAGACAGCCCCATCGCCTGACCGATCTCCAGCGCGATCGCCGAACGCTCCACGAGCCGCACCATCGGCGACTCGATACCGGCGATGCGCACCAGTTCGGCATCGCGGAACCGCAGCATCGCGACCAGCTCAGCCGCCTCCGCCCGCGCCCGCTCACGCGCCAGGGACGTCAGCCCCTGAAGCGCACCCGCGTTGCCGTTCCCGTCCATGTCTCCAACCTAGGGACGCCCTCCGACACCAACCTCCGGCCCGGGATCGGGTCCGGTCAGACGACGGTCAACCGCTCCAGCACCTGCGCGACCCCGTCGTCGTCGTTGGATCCGATGACCTCGTCGGCGATGGCGAGGACGTCGGGATGCGCGTTGGCCACGGCGAGCGCGCGACCGGCCCAGGTGAGCATCGGCAGGTCGTTGGGCATGTCGCCGCACGCCCACACGTCGCGGGCCGCGATGCCGCGCGCGGTGCACCACGTCTGCAGGCCCGACGCCTTCGTGACGCCGCGCGGCGTCAGCTCGGCCAGGCCGACGGCGCCGGAGAAGCCCAGCTCAGCGCGGTCCCCCACCACCTCGGACACCCGCGCCAGGAATTCGTCTTGCTCGACGTCAGGGGCACGGGCCAGCAGCTTGCCGGCACCGACGGCCTCGAGGTCGTGGCCCACGGCGTCGTCCCGGTGCGCGTCGAGGAAGTGCTCGTCGCGTCGCATGCCGTCCGCGCACTCGACGGCGAAGCCGATGCCCGGCACGGCCGCCCGCAGGTCGGCCAGCAGGATCCGCAGGTCGGCCGGCGCGAACGGGTGGGACTCCACGACCTCGCGCCGACTGACGTCGAGCACGAAGGCCCCGTTGCCACACAGGGCGACACCGTGACCGCCCACCGCGTCGGCGAGCTCGTCGAGCCACCGCGGCGGTCTGGCGGTCACGAACACGACCTCCACGCCGGCCTCCTCGGCCGCGGCGACGGCGGCACGCGTGCGGTCCGACAGGGTGCCGTCGCTGCGCAGGAGGGTGCCGTCGAGGTCGGTCGCGAGCAGTGCGGGTCTGCTCACGCGTCGGACGCGGCCAGCTGGCCGCAGGCGGCGTCGATCTCGTCGCCGCGGGTGTCCCGGATGGTGGTGCTGATACCGCGCGCGACGAGCCGGCGGACGAACTCGTCCATGTCCTCGTCGCGGGAGCGCGTGAAGCGGGACCCGGGCACCTCGTTGAGCGGGATGAGGTTGACGTGCACCCAGCCGCGACCCTCGCCGTGCGCGAGCAGCAGCTCGGCCAGCAGGTCGGCACGCCAGGCCTGGTCGTTGATGTCGCGCATCATCGCGTACTCGATGGAGACCCGCCGACCCGTGACGTCGAAGAAGTGCTTCGCGGCCGAGACGGCCTCCTCGACGCTGTGCCGCGTGTTGATCGGCACGAGCTCGTCACGCAGCTCGTCGTCGGGGGCGTGCAGCGACAGCGCGAGCGTGACCGGCACGCCCTCGTCGGCCAGCTGACGCATGCGCGGCGCGAGCCCGACGGTGCTCACCGTGATGTTGCGGGCCGACATGCCGAGACCGTCGGGCGCGGGCGAGGTCATGCGACGCACGGCGCCCACCACCGCCTTGTAGTTCGCGAGCGGCTCGCCCATGCCCATGAACACGACGTTGGACAGCCGACCCGGACCACCCGCGACGCGTCCGTGCGCCATGGCGGCAGCCGCGTCGACGACCTGGTCGACGATCTCGGCCGTGCTCATGTTGCGCTGCAGACCGCCCTGGCCGGTGGCGCAGAACGGGCACGCCATGCCGCAGCCGGCCTGGCTCGACACGCACACCGTCGCGCGCTCGGAGTAGCGCATGAGCACCGACTCCACGAGCGCGCCGTCGAACAGCCGCCACAGCGTCTTGAGCGTCGTCCCCTGGTCGGCCTCCTGCACCTTGACGGTCGACAGCAGCGGCGGCAGCAGGGCCTCGGCGATCGCGTCGCGCTGGGCGGCCGGAAGGTCCGTCATGCCCGCGGGGTCGCGCTGCAGGCGCGCGAAGTAGTGGTGCGCGACCTGCTTCACCCGGAAGGCGGGCAGGCCGAGCTCCTCGGCCGCGGCCTTGCGCTCGTCGGCGGAGAAGTCCGCGAGGTGACGCGGGGGCTTCCCGCGACCGCGCGGGGGCTCGAGGACGAGCGGCAGGGTCTTGATGGGCTCGCTCACCGCACCATCCTCCCAGCCCGACCCCAGCGCTGTCGAAACGCGCGGGTCGGGCCGGGCCGACTCACGCGGGGACGGGGTGTGGGTCGCGCGCCAGGGCGGCGACGAAGTCGAGCTTGTCGAGCACCGGCGGCGGGATGACGAACGGGTAGAGGTCGTCGGCGCCCATCGCGCGGTTGATCTGGTTGAGGGCCGTCGAGAGCGGGATCCAGACACCGGTCACGAGGTCGCTGAACAGCGTGAACGCGCTCGGGTCGACGGTGGTGAGGCCGTAGGCACGGGCGGTCTCCACGGTGTCGCTGATGTGCATCCAGTGCGCGAAGGTCTCCGCGAAGTCCTCGAACGGGTGCATCGTGGCGTAGGTGCTGATGTAGGACTCCTGCCAGTCCTCCGGCGGGCCCTCGCTGTAGTGCCGGTCGATCTCGGCCTGGTAGTCCTTCGACTCGTCGCCGAACAGCTCCCGGCAGGCGCCCATGCGCTCGTCGCCGCGCACCAGCACCGACTCGAAGTAGTGCCCCACCTCGTGGCGCAGGTGGCCTAGCATGGTGCGGTACGGCTCGTCGAGCTCGGACTGGACCTTCACGCGGTGCGCGTCGTCGCCCTCGGCGAGGTCGATGGTGATGACGCCGTCGGCGTGACCGATGACGACGTTCTCCTCCACGCTCGAGAGCATGTCGAAGCACAGGCCCTGCTCGGGGTCCTCGTCGCGTGTCGTGATCGGCAGGCCGCGCGCGTCGAGCTCGACGACGAGACGACGCTTGGCCGCCTCGGCCACGGGGTACTGCGACAGGCCCTCGAGGTCGTCGTCGGCCGGACGGGTGCGGGTGAGGTCGCAGCTGAAGCACTGGCCGCCCTCGACCGTCGCCAGCCAGGTGCAGCCCGACAGGTTGAGGTTGGCGCACACGTGCCAGATCAGACCCTCGCGGTCGACGTAGCGACCGTCCTCGTCGACCGGCACGATCTCGTGCTCGGCGCGGGAGTACCCGAGTGCCGTCCCGCAGGAGACGCACAGGGAGTTCTCGAAGTACAGGGCGTTGCCGCACACGCGGCAGGAGAAGGCCTTCACGTGCCTATCCTCCCGCGCTTTCGCGGGCCCGCATCCCCATCCGGAGGGGATCTCTCAGACCGGCACGACGTCGACCGCGACCGCGAGCGTCGACGTCTTCGCCTCGGTGAAGATCACGCCCTTCAAGGGGGGCACGTCGGAGTACTCGCGACCCCACGCGACCGTCACGTAGCGCTCGTTCGCGGGCTGGTCGTTGGTGGGGTCGAGGGCGAGCCAGCCGCCTCCCGGCACCCACACGGCCGCCCAGGCGTGGGTCGCGTCGGCACCGACGACGCGCTCCTTCCCGGGCGGTGGCTCGGTGGCGAGGTAGCCGCTCACGTACCGGACGGCGAGACCGTGCGACCGCAGGCAGGAGAGGGTGAGCTGGGCGAAGTCCTGGCACACCCCGGCCCGTGCCTCGAGGACGTCGGCGATCGTCGAGGTCACCGTCGTGGCGCCCTGCTCGTAGGCGAAGTCGGCGTGCACCCGGTGCATCACCTCCAGCACCGCCTCGCCCAGCGGCCGCCCGGGGGTGAGCGACCGCGCCGCGTAGGCGTGGGCGGCCGCGGGCTGGTCGACCGACGGCGACGCCAGGGCGAGGTCGAGCGCGCTCCAGGCGTCGGGCACGTCGGGTCGGGCGGCCGGACGCGCCTGCTCCCACGGCACGCCCAGCGTCACCGGGTCGAGCACCGGCTCGTCGACCTCCACCACGCTGTGCGCCACGACGTCGAGCGTGCGGTGCGGCGTGTCGAGCTGGAAGTAGGTGGCGGTGTTGCCGTAGTGGTCGACGTCGCTCGAGCGGTCGAGCGGCTCCGGCGCGACCTCGACCTCGTGGGCGACGACGCGCTGCCAGGGCAGGTCGCGGGGCGTCAGGTAGGCGACACCGTAGCTGCCGGTCACGTCGTCGTCGTACGTGTAGGTGGTGCGGTGGGTGACGTCGAGCCTCATCGCGTCCCCCGTCCGGAGAGCCCGAACGCCCGAGGGGCCGGTGCCGTGGCCAGGTGGGTCCCGGCGAACGCCTCGGCGACCCGCACGAGGTGGATGGTCAGGCTGTCCAGGTGGCGCTCGAGGTTCGGGCGCGACTCGCCCTCGATCGGGACCAGCTCGGCCACGTGGATGCCGTCGACCTCGTCGACGAGGTCGTCGAGGAGCCGCTCCGGGCGGCTGGCGCCCGTCGAGGCGGGCAGGGCCGCGACGTGACGGCGGAGCGTCTCGAGGTTGAAGCGCAGCGACCTCGGGTTCGCCGGGTCGGCGAGGAGCAGCTCGACCAGGCTGGTGACGCGGACGAACCCGCGGTACCGGCGTCGGTGGGTGATGGCGCTCTCCGTGGCGGTCAGCACCCCCTGGTGCAGGTGCCGGTCGACGTCGATGCCGCGTCGGACCGTGACCGAGCGTCGCAGGAGGGCGACGACCTGCAGGCAGCGCTCGAGCGCGCGTCCGGCCTCGAGCGTCTCCCAGCCCTCGTCGTGCACCATGCTGGCCGTCGCGCCGTGCAGCGCCAGCAGCCCGGTGAGCATGCGCTCGGCGCTCTCGGTGACCTGGAGGCTGTGGTCGTTCGTGCTCAGGAGCGCGGCTGCGCGCTCGGTGGCGCCGAACGCGCGGAACACGTCGACCGACAGCTGGTCGCGCACGCCCTCGGCGGCTCCCCGGAGCGCGGCGAACGAGTGGGCGACCGACGCAGCCCGCCCGGCGTCGAGCAGCACGGAGCGCAGGTCGGCGTCCACGCTCTCTCCGTCGGCGGCGTCGAAGGGACCCGGCACCTGGTGCAGCAGCGCACCGCGCAGCACCCGCAGGGCCACGCCGCCGGCGCTGTAGGGACGCGCCTGGAAGTCCTCGGCGAGGGCGTGGGCGACGAGCACGAGGCGCAGCGTGTCCTCGGCGCGCTCGGCGTACCGGCCGAACCAGAAGAGGTCCTCGAGCACGCGCGGCACGAGCGGGGTGACGCTGCTCGACGACGTCACCGCCAGCACCTCGGCCAGACCCTGGTCGGGCTGGTCGGGAGCGTCCTTCAGCACCCACACGTCCTTGCTGGAGACGGAGCGGGCGCCGTCGAGCACCGACGCCAGCCCGCCCAGCATCGGACGGTAGGACGACCCGTAGCGCAGCGTGAAGGTCCGCAGCGCGACCGACTGGGGACGCACGGCACCGCCGGCGAGTCGCGGCGCCTGCGACCACGCCGGCAGCTCCTGGGCGGCGAAGCGGTGCGGCTCGGCCTCGACGCGGGCCAGCAGCTCCGCCGGACCGAGGCGGTCGACGTCGACGGACCGGTCGATGGACCGGACGGCGAGGTCGTCCCACCGCTCGCGGGCGAGCGCGAGGGCGGCCGGGTCGCCGAGCCAGGACGTCGGGACCGACGGGAGCCGCAGCGGCTCGTCGAGGAGGTGCTCGCACAGGCGGGCCATGTACGGCAGCAGCCCGGGGTTCTCCAGCACGCCGGAGCCCAGGCCGTTCACGATCCGCACGCTCCCGCGGCGCACCGCCTCGAGCAGGCCCGGGACGCCCAGCTGGGAGTCGCCGCGCAGCTCGAGCGGGTCGCACCACGGCGCGTCCACGCGCCGCAGGATCACGTCGACGCGCTCGAGACGTCCGAAGACGCGCATCCACACGGCGCCCGAGCGCACCACGAGGTCGTTGCCCTGCACGAGCGGGAAGCCGAGGCTCGACGCGAGGTGCGCCTGGTCGAACGCGGTCTCCGACGCCGATCCCGGCGTGAGGACGACGACACGCGGGTCGTCGACGTGCTCGGGCGCGGCCTGCATCAGGCTCGACCGCACGGCCTGCAGGAAGGGGCCGACCTGGTGCAGGCCCGCGTCGCGGTACATCTGGGGCAGCACGCGCGAGATGACGTGCCGGTTCTCCATGGCGTACCCCAGGCCGGACGGCGCCTGCGTCCGGTCGGCGACGACGACCCAGTCACCGCTGGGCGTCCGTGCCACGTCGGTCGCGGTCAGCAGGAGCGGACGGTCGTCCACGGCGCCGGGGCGCGCCGCCACGCGCAGGAAGCCCTGGTGCGCGTAGACCACGGCCGGCGGCACGATGCCCAGGGCGAGGACGCTCCGGGGCCCGTGCAGGTCGGCGAGCAGCGCGTTGAGCAGCTCGGCACGCTGGGCGAGCCCGACCTCCAGGGGCGCCCAGTCCCGGGCGCTGAGCACGAGCGGCAGGGGGTCGAGCCGCCAGCGCGACCCGGGCTCGCCGGGACGTCGATAGGTGACGCCGTCGTCGCCGAGGAAGCGACCGATGTCGCGCTGCACCCGACGCAGCTGCACGTCGGTGATCTCCAGCGCGCTCGCGGCGAGCGTCCGCCAGGCGGGACGCAGCGAGCCGTCGACGTCGACGACCTCGTCGTAGCGGGCCGGAGCCGCGTCAAGGGTCGGCTGGCCGACCTCCGACGCGTAGTCGCGCAGGACGGTCATGGCGTGGCGGGCCGCCCGGTCGGAGGTACCCGCCGCAGGTCGAGCGTGTGGGGATAGTCCGTGCTGTGCGCGCGTCGGCCGGCCTCGACCAGCGCGCCGACGTCGACCGGTCCGGTCGCCGCCGGGTGCGGCACGAAGCGGCTCGAGCGCCGCGCCTCCGCCTCCTGCGCGTTCACCGGCGGATGGTCGTAGGCCCGACCGCCGGGGTGCACGACGTGGTAGGTGCAGCCGCCGAGCGACTGGGCCGCCACGGTGTCGACGACCTCGACGTGCAGCGGCGAGTGCACCGGGATGGAGGGGTGCAGCGCCGACCACGGCTGCCAGGCGCGGTAGCGCACGCCGGCGTAGAACTCACCAGGCACGCCGGTCGGGGTCAGGGGCACGGGAACACCCTGGCACGTCACCAGGTGCCGCGAGGGCGAGATGCCGCGGACCGTCACCTGGAGACGCTCGATCGAGGAGTCCACGTAGCGTGACGTCCCCGACCCCGTCGCCTCCTCGCCGAGGACGTGCCAGGGCTCGATCGCGCTGCGCAGCTCGACCTCGACGGCACCCGACGGGGTGCTGACCTGGGTGACACCGATGCGCGGGAAGCGGAACTCCACGAACGGGTCGAGCCAGGAGCGCTCGAACGCGATCCCGTGGTCCTGCAGGTCGGCGACCACGGCGTCGACGTCGCGGACCGCGCCCTGCGGGAGAAGGAAGTCCTCGTGCAGCGCAGCACCCCACCGCTCGAGCGGTCCCGTGGCGGGATCCTCCCAGAACCGGGCGACGAGGGCGCGCACGAGCAGCGCCTGCACGAGCGCCATCTGCGGGTGCGGGGGCATCTCGAAGCCGCGCAGCTCGAGCAGCCCGAGCCGTCCGCGCGAGGAGTCGGGGCTGTAGAGCTTGTCGATGCAGAACTCGGCACGGTGCGTGTTGCCCGTCAGGTCGGTGAGCAGGTGCCGCAGGGCGCGGTCGACGAGCCAGGGTCGGAACGTCTCGCCCTGCTCCTCGGCCTCCGCCACGAGGCGGTGGACCTCCGCGATCGCGATCTCCATCTCGTAGACGGCCTCGGGGCGTCCCTCGTCGAAGCGCGGCGCCTGGCTCGTCGGGCCGATGAACCGTCCGGAGAACAGGTACGACAGCGACGGGTGGCGCTGCCAGTGGGACAGCAGGCTCACCAGCAGGTCCGGCCGGCGCAGGAGCGGCGACGCGGCCGGCGTCCGGCCACCGAGCGTCAGGTGGTTGCCGCCCCCGGTGCCGGTGTGCAGTCCGTCGAGGTCGAACTTCTCGGTGCCCAGGCGGGTGCGGCGCGCCGCGTCGTACAGGGTCTCGGTGAGCGACACCAGCTCCGGCCACGACGACGTCGGCTGCACGTTCACCTCGATCACGCCCGGGTCGGGCGTGACGCTCAGCTGGGTCAGGCGCGGGTCCGGCGGCGGTCCGTAGCCCTCGACGACCACGGGCGTCCCGACGGCGGCCACGGCCCGCTCCACGACGTGGAGCAGGTCGGCGTAGTCCTCCAGGCGCTCGGTCGGCGGGAGGAACACGTGCAGCACCGCCGGTGCGTCGGGACCGCCGGGACGCACCTCGAAGGCCAGGGCGGTGGTCGGCGTGCCCTCCGGGTCGCAGACCTCCACGTCGGGGACGCCCGGGACCAGGGTCGGGCCGGACTCGAGGTAGGACGGGTCGCCGGACGCCTCGGGGTCTGACCAGGCGATCGCGTCGAGCGGGAGCCGCAGCCCAACGGCGGAGTCGCCGGGCGCGAGCACGAGTCGACCTCGCCGGAACCGCCACGCAGGGCTGCGCCACTGCTCACCCGTCGCGAGCGGCAGCACCCAGCCGGTGGGCCGCTCCTCGGCCCGGTCGAGCTCGGCGACCTGCTCGACGTCGGGCTTCCCCTCCGGCAGTCGCTCCCCCTCCGGGCGCGCGACCTCCCGCGCCACCGCGGCGAACGGGTCCTCCCACGCGGGCAGCACGAGCTCCTCCGGCAGGCCCAGCACGCGGGCCGCCTCGTGCGCGAGCCGCTCGGCGGTGCCGTGCTCCACCGGGGTCGGGTCGGACCACGGGTCGCAGAGCAGCGACGGATCGTGCCACAGCGGCTCGCCGTCGGTGCGCCACTGCAGCGAGACCTGCCAGCGCGGGAGCGGCTCGCCCGGGTACCACTTGCCCTGGCCGCGGTGCACCACGCCACCCTCGGCGTACACCTCGCGCAGCCGCTCCGCGAGCTCGGTGGCCAGCAGCCGCTTCTCAGGTCCGTCGGCCGCGGTGCTCCACTGCTCCGACGTGGTGTCGTCGACGCTGACGAACGTCGGCTCCCCGCCCATGGTGAGACCGACCTCGCCCGCGTCGAGCCGTGCGTCGACCGCGTGCCCGAGGGCGTCGACCCGACCCCACTGCTCCTCGGTGTACGGCAGCGTGACGCGGGGGTCCTCGTGGACGCGGGTCACCTCGTTGAGGAAGGAGAACTCGACCTCGGCCGGCTCCAGCGCGCCGGTGATCGGCGCGGCCGACGACGGGTGCGGCGTCGCGGAGAGCGGGATGTGCCCCTCCCCCGCGAACAGCGACGACGTGGGGTCCAGGCCCACCCAGCCGGCACCCGGCACGTAGACCTCGGCCCACGCGTGCAGGTCGGTGAAGTCCTCGGTCGCACCGGCGGGCCCGTCGAGCGCCTGCGCGGCCACGAGCGGGTCGGGGGCGAGCTGCACCAGGTAGCCCGACACGAACCGTGCGGCGAGTCCGTGCTGACGCAGCAGCGAGACGAGGAGCCACGCGCTGTCGCGGCAGGACCCGATGGCGCGGGTGAGCGTCTCGTCGGGGGTCTGGACGCCCGGCTCCATGCGCACCGTGTACGCGACGTCGCGGTGGACGGCGGCGTTCAGGTCGGCGAGGAACTGCACGAGCGGCACGCCGTCGTCAGCCGGCTCGGGCAGCGCGTCGCGCCAGGCCCGGACGACCGGCCCCGGACCCTCGCCGTCTCCCTCGTCGACCGGCCGCAGGTAGGGGGCGAGGTCGGCGGCCAGCTGCGGCTCGTAGCTGAACGGGTAGGTCTCGGCGTACTCCTCGACGAAGAAGTCGAAGGGGTTGACGACCATGAGGTCGGCCACCAGCGTGACGTCGACGTCGAGCTCGCTCACCTTCTCGGGGAACACGAGGCGTGCCTGCCAGTTGCCGAACGGGTCCTGCTGCCAGTTCACGAAGTGCTCGGCGGGCGAGACGCGCAGCGCGTAGGCGTCGATCGGCGTCCGGCTGTGCGGCGCGGGCCGCAGCCGCACGACGTGCGGGCCGAGGGCGACGGGACGGTCGAACCGGTAGGTCGTGCGGTGGCGGAGCGAGACCTTGATCGACATGGGCCCAGCCTGCCGCATCCCTGTTTCGGCTCGATGTCCGCGTCGTCCGACGCCCTCCGCGCTCAGGCCGGGGTGACGAGGTAGTGCAGGATCAGCCAGGCGACGGGGGCGACGGCGATGAGCGAGTCGAGGCGGTCCATGACGCCGCCGTGCCCGGGCAGGAGGTCGCCCATGTCCTTGATGCCGAGGTCGCGCTTGATGAGCGACTCCGAGAGGTCGCCCAGGGTCGCCATGACGACACCGGCGACGCCGAGCAGGACGCCGACCCACCAGTCGCCGTCGAGGGCGAGGGTCACGGTGGCGATGCCCGCGGCGATGCCGAAGACGAGCGAGCCGCTGAAGCCCTCCCAGGACTTCTTGGGGCTGATGGTGGGGGCCATCGGGTGCTTGCCGAGGAACACGCCCGCGGTGTAGCCGCCGATGTCGGACGCGACGGTGGCCACGATGAACGCGACGATGCGCCAGGGGCCGTCGGTCTCGACGAGCATGAGCATGACGAAGACGCCCATGAGGTGCAGGTAGGACAGGCAGAACACCCCGGCGCTCGCGTCGCGCACGAAGCCGTCGGCGCCGTCGGAGAGCCGCCACACGAGCGTGCCGATGACGGTGAGCGCCATCGCGACCGCGGCCGTCTCCATGCCGCCGTAGTACGCGCCGACGAGCATGAGCGTGCCGCCCGTGAGCACCGGCAGGAACGGCACCTTGATGCCGGCCGTCCCGAGGGCCCGGGCCAGCTCCCACAGGCCGACGCCGAGCGCGACCACGACGACCGCCACGAACACGTCCTTGAACAGGAACAGCGAGACGACCACCATCGCACCGAGACCGGCGCCGACGCCGATCGCGGCGGGCAGGTTGCGGCCCGCGCGACTCTTGCGCTGGGCGACGGCCGGGTCGGTCTCTCCCAGGGGTCCGTCGGTGGGCGCGGCCTCCTCAGACCTCAAGGAGCTCCGCTTCCTTGTTCTTCAGCAGCTCGTCGATCTGGTCGACGTGCTGCTTCGTCAGGGCGTCGAGGCGCTTCTCGGCGCCCACGTTGTCGTCCTGGCTGATCTCGGAGTCCTTCTCGGCCTTGTCGAGGGTCTGCTTCGCGTTGCGTCGCACGCCGCGGACGGCGACGCGTCCCTCCTCGGCCTTGGAGCGGGCGAGCTTGATGTACTCGCGGCGGCGCTCCTCGGTGAGCTCGGGCAGCGTCACGCGCAGCACCTTGCCGTCGTCGGAGGGGTTGACGCCGAGGTCGGAGTCGCGGATGGCCCGCTCGATCGCGCTCTTCGCGCCCTGGTCGTACGGGCTGATGATGACGGTGCGCGGCTCGGGGACCTGGAAGCCGGCCAGCTGCTGCAGGGGCGTGGGCGTGCCGTAGTAGTCGGCCGTGATCTGCGAGAACATCGCCGGGTGGGCACGACCGGTCCGGATGGCCGCGAACTCCTCCTGGGTGTGCTCCACGGCCTTGTCCATCTTGGTGCCGGCCTCGCGCAGGGTCTGGTCGATCACGATGCGTCTCCTGTTGTCGTCCCGTTGAGTGGTCCTGCTCCGCCGTGGACCAGCGTCCCGATCCTCTCACCCTGCAGCACGCGGGCGATGTTCCCCTCACCCTCCATGCCGAACACGATCATCGGCAGGTTGTTCTCCATGCAGAGCGCGAACGCGGCGGCGTCGACGACCTTCAGGCCGAGGCGCAGCGCCTCCGCGAAGGTGAGGTCGTCGAAGCGGCGCGCGGTGGCGTCGGTGCGCGGGTCGGCGGAGTAGACGCCGTCGACGCCGCTCTTGCTCATGAGCACCGCGTCGGCCTTGATCTCGAGCGCGCGCTGGGCCGCGACGGTGTCGGTGCTGAAGTACGGCATGCCCGCGCCGGCGCCGAAGATGACGACGCGCCCCTTCTCGAGATGGCGCATGGCGCGGCGCGGGATGTAGGGCTCCGCGACCTGGCCCATGGTGATGGCCGACTGCACGCGGGTGTCGATGCCCTGCTTCTCGATGAAGTCCTGCAGGGCGAGGCTGTTCATGACGGTGCCGAGCATGCCGATGTAGTCGGCCCGTGAACGCTCCATGCCGCGCTGGCTGAGCTCGGCGCCGCGGAAGAAGTTGCCGCCGCCGACGACGATCGCCACCTGCGCGCCCTCGCGGACGGCCTCGGCGACCTGGCGGGCGATGCCGTTGACGACGTCGGGGTCGATGCCGATCTTGCCGCCGCCGAACACCTCGCCGGACAGCTTGAGCAGCACACGGCGGACGCCGGGGCCTGGGGCCCCGGCGTCCGCGGTGCTGAGGTCGGCCGGGTCACCGTGCGTCGGGTGGTGGGTCACGATGCTCCGGTCCTTCCTGTCGTCGTGCTGGGGTCGGCTCCTGGGATCAGGCGCCGATCTCGATGTGCGCGAAGCGCGTGACGGTCACGCCGGCGTCGTCGAGGACGGACTTGACCGTCTTCTTGTTGTCGGTGACCGACGGCTGGTCGAGCAGGACGACGTCCTTGAAGAAGCCGTTGACGCGACCCTCGGTGATCTTCGCGATCGCCTGCTCGGGCTTGCCCTCCTCGCGCGCGGTCGCCTCGGCGATCTCGCGCTCCTTCGCGACGATGTCGGCGGGGACGTCCTCGCGGGTGAGGTAGCGCGGGCGCATCGCGGCGATCTGCATGGCGGCGCCGCGGGCGGCGTCGAGGTCGTCACCGGTGTACTCGACGAGCACGCCGACGGCGGGCGGCAGGTCGCTGGCGCGACGGTGCAGGTAGACGGCGACCTGGCCGTCGAACGCGGCCACGCGGCCGAGCTCGATCTTCTCGCCGATGACGGCGGCGAGGGCGCTGATGGTCTCCTCGACGGTCTTGCCGTCGTCGAGCGTGGTCTTCGCGAACGCGTCGGCGTCGGCGGGCTTGCTGGCGTCCGCGGCGGCGGCGAGGCGCTCGGCGAGGGCGATGAACTGCTCGTTCTTCGCAACGAAGTCGGTCTCGGAGTTCAGCTCGACGATCGCGTTGCCGGAGCTGGCGACGAGACCGGCGGAGGCCTCGCGCTCGGCGCCGCGCTTGGCGGCCTTGGCGGCACCGGAGATGCGCAGGATCTCGACGGCCTTGTCGAAGTCGCCGTCGGCCTCGGTGAGGGCCTTCTTGGCGTCCATCATGCCCGCGCCGGTGGCGTCGCGGAGCTTCTTCACGTCTGCGGCAGCAATGGCCATGTGAGGGTCTCTTCCCTGGGTCGTGGTGGTGGAAGGGGGGTGGTCGGGTGCCGGAGGTCGTCCGGCACCCGACCGGGTGTCACGGGGTCGACGTCACTTCTCGGCGGCGGCCGGCTCGGTCGCCTCGGCGGCCTCGGGCGCGGGGGTCGCCTCGGCAGCCTCGGGGGCGGGGGTCGCCTCGGCCGCGGGGGCCTCGGCGGGGGCGTCGTCCTTCTTCTCCAGCAGCTCGCGCTCCCACTCGGCGAGCGGCTCGCCGCCACCGAGCTCGGAGCCGGCCTCCTCGGCGCCGGTCTTGGCACCGCCACGCTGGAGCAGGCCCTCGGCGACGGCGTCGGCGACGACGCGCGTCAGCACGCTGACCGAGCGGATGGCGTCGTCGTTGCCCGGGATCGGGTAGGTGACGTCGTCCGGGTCGCAGTTCGTGTCGAGGATGGCGACGATCGGGATGTTCAGCTTCTTGGCCTCGTCGACGGCGAGGTGCTCCTTCTTGGTGTCGACGATCCACACCGCGGACGGCGTGCGGCCCATGTCGCGCACACCGCCGAGGGTGCGGTTGAGCTTGTCGTACTCGCGACGCATCTGGAGGAGCTCCTTCTTCGTGCGGCCGGAGCCGGCCACGTCGTCGAAGTCGATCTCCTCGAGCTCCTTCATGCGCTGGAGCCGCTGGTGCATCGTCTGGAAGTTGGTGAGCATGCCGCCCAGCCAGCGCTGGTTGACGTAGGGCATGCCGACGCGCTTGGCCTGCTCCTCGATCGGCTCCTGTGCCTGGCGCTTGGTGCCGACGAACAGGATGGTGCCGCCGCGGGCGACGGTGTTCTTGACGAACTCGTAGCCGGCGTCGATGTAGGCCAGCGACTGCTGCAGGTCGATGATGTAGATGCCGTTGCGCTCGGTGAAGATGAAGCGCTTCATCTTCGGGTTCCAGCGACGGGTCTGGTGCCCGAAGTGGACGCCGCTCTCGAGCAGCTCTCGCATGGTGACGACCGCCATGGTCGATCCTTCCTGTGGACGCACCGGCCCGAGGGCGGGTGGTCCGGTTCCTGGTTGACGCGCCACCGGTCGGCGGCGCCCTGACTCCCGCGCCGCGCGAGCCGACCTGCGAGCAGGACCAGGGTCGCGCCCGAGGTTCGACCGGCTGGCGGTGTCACGACGGAGGCGGGCGTGCGAATTTCACGTCCGGGGACGTGATGGGGCCAGTCTAGGACACGGGGACGGCGATCGAGAAATCCACAGGTCCGCGGCGCTCGTGTGCGGCCGTTGTCCACACCGTCCCGTCCGCCCCTGGAGCGCGGGCGGCGTCGACGGTTGGCTCGGGTCATGCGTCGCCCGTCCTCGAGTGCACTGCTCCTGCTGGTCCCCCTCCTCGCGCTGCTGACGCTTCTCGCGCCCGCTCCGACCGTCGCCGACGAGGCAGCAGACGAGGGCCCGCCGTGGCGCTGGCCCCTGGGCTCGCGCCAGGTGTCCGCCGACTTCGACCTGCCCGACGGGCCGTACCGGGCGGGTCACCGCGGCGTCGACCTGCCCGGTCGGGCCGGCGAGGCGGTCCGTTCCGTGGCGGTCGGGCGCGTGCTGTTCTCGGGCACCGTCGCGGGCGTGGGCGTGGTCACGGTCGAGCACGGAGCCGAACGCTCCACCTACCAGCCGGTGGTCCGACGCGTCGTCCGTGCCGGGGACGCGGTGGACGCGGGCGAGGTGCTCGGCCGGCTCGACGTCGCGGGCTCGCACTGCGCGGGAGCGTGCCTGCACCTCGGCCGGCTCGTGGGCGAGCGCTACCTCGACCCGCGGGGCCGGCTGGCCGGCGGGTCGCGGTTCGTGCTCGTCGACCCGGACGGTCCGCTCCCCCGGCCGCCCGCGGGCACGTTCGGCGGGGCAGGAGGGACGGGCGGGTGGGCGCGACCGGTGGGCGGTCCGGTCACGTCGGCGTTCGGCATGCGGGTGCACCCGGTGACCGGCGTGCGGAAGCTGCACGACGGAGTCGACCTCGGTGCGGCCTGCGGCACGCCCGTGCGTGCGGCACGGGCCGGCACCGTGCGCAGCGTCGGCGACGACGGTCCGTACGGCCTGCGGGTGGTGGTCGAGCACGGCCGCGGCGTCGAGACCGGCTACGCGCACCTCTCCGCGACGTCGGTCGCGCCCGGAGCACGGGTCACGCCGAGCACCGTGCTCGGCGCCGTCGGCTCGACCGGCCTCTCCACCGGCTGCCACCTGCACTTCATGGTGACCCGACGGGGTGGACCGGTCGACCCGCTCCGGTGAGGGCGAGCGGGTCCGCGCACCGCCCCGACGCCATCGCCTCGATCGTCGTCCTCCAGCGCTCGAGCAGCCTCGCCACGACCTGCGCCGCCGTCAGGGTGGCGGGCGTGCGCACCCTGACGCCGAGCCCTTCGTGCGTGCGCGAGACCCACACCTGCAGGTCGTCGGCGAGGGTCGGCGCGGACACGTGGTGCGCTCGGCGTCGCAGGAGCTCCTCGTGCCCGGGCAGGCGTCGGTAATCGAGGTAGGAGGCCATGAAGACGTCGGTCCGCTCGCGCACCAGCGGCTTCGTGGCCGAGTCGAGCACCTGCTCCAGGGGCACGGCCGCCATCGCCCGTGCGGCGTCGACGGCTCCCGCCGCGTGGGCGAGCGTCGCGCACGCGTCGCGGTGCGTCGCCAGCTCGACCGGGACTGTCGTCGTGAGCCAGCCGACCGTCCGCCGCTCGGCCGGCGTCGACCGGAGGTGGACGGGCATGAGCACCGGCAGGGTGTCCGGCCCGCCGAGGTCGGCCACCGCCACCGCGAGGGCGGCGAGGGCGGCCGTGGCCGTGGACCCGCCGTGCCGATGCGCGTGGACGCCCAGCCCGTCGGCGACGGAGGCGTCGCCCAGCACCGACACCTCGGTGCGCTGGGCCGCCCGCTCCCCGGGACCGACGCCCAGGGGCAGGGGGAAGGTCGGGAGCCGGTGGTCCTGGCGGGCGAGGAAGTCGTGCCACGCCCCGAGGCGGACGTCGGCGGCGGGCACGCGACGCGGCGGGTCCGCGAGTCCCGCCACGAAGCACGACGTCTCCGGCAGGTCGGGCACGCGACCCTGGTGGACCAGGCCGGCGTAGACGGCGTGGAGGTCGTCGACCAGCACGGCGAGGGAGTACGCGTCGACGTGCAGGTGGTCGAGCCCGAGCACGACCGTCGAGCGGTCGGGGCGCGAGATCGCGGCGGGCCAGAACGCCGGGTACGACAGCGGCCAGCAGGCCGCGTCGAGCTCGCGACGCACGTGGTCGCGGGTCTCGGCCACGGTCGACATCGGCACGTCGGCGCGTCGGGTCCAGCGCAGCTCCGAGGCCTCGTGGTGGGTTCCGCGCACGGCGCCGTCCACGACCTCAGCACCCACCTGCAGCGCGCTGTGCCGGGCGACGACCTCGCGGTAGGACCGCTCGAGGGCCACCACGTCGACCGGACCGTCGACGTCGAAGCCCGCTGCCATCCACACCGAGGGCTCCCCCGCGACCGCCGCGGCCAGGTGGTTGTGCTGGTTGAGCGAGAGGTCGACGCGACGCGGTGGGCTCGCACCGGGCTGGACGTCCCACGAGACGACCGTGCCCGGCGCGGGCGTCCAGAGGTCAGCCGACGTGACCAGCACGGCTGGGTTCCACGTCGGGCAGGGACGTCGACCCGTCGGCCAGCGCTCCGGCGACCCGTTCCAGCACGGAGCAGTACCGCGTCACCGCGGCATGCGCCTCGGGCGTGTCGGGGTGCTGCAGCCCGATGTAGAGACGCTCGGCGTCGCGGTTGACCCACATCGACGCGTTGGCCGTGCGGCCCTCGCCCGTGAAGTGCACGCCGCGCTCGTGGGCCGGCCGCCCCGCCCCGGGGAACCGCCGGACGTCGAGGTAGGAGACGAGCTGCGGAGACCCGACGCCCTCGGGTCCGAGGACACCCGTCCGCAGCATCTCGGCCAGGGCCACGTGCGCCGGCATGCGGGAGGCGCTCCGGCCGGTCTCGTAGCCGGCGTGGGCCGCGCGCAGGAGCGCGTCGAGGTCGTCGACGTGCGGTGCGACGTCGAACAGCACGGGCGCGAAGGTGCAGAACCAGCCGTGCGACCGCAGGTACGGCCCGGTGTCGCGGGCACCCAGGACCGTCACGCCCGCGTAGGTCCGTCGGCCCGCCAGCAGGTGGTCGGTCGCCGCGAGCGCCGCGAAGACCGCGGAGACGGTCCGCACGCCGAGAGCGCGGCACCGGGCGTCCAGACGGGACGCCGCCTCGGCGTCGAGCAGGTCGTGGGAGACGATGCGCACCGGCGCCGTCGTCCCGGGCTCGAGACCGAGGTCGAGCGGGAAGGAGGGCAGACGACCGCCCTGGGACTCCACGAGCGCCGTCCACGCACGGACCTCGGGGGACGACGCGTCGTAGGTCGCGGCGCGGGCGTGCTCCTCGGCGGCGAAGGCACCGAACGGCCCCGACTCCTCCGGTGTCGGCAGCGCCCCCTCGACCAGCGCAGGACCGCCGGGCTCGGCGACCTCCGCCGCGTACAGGTCGGCCAGCTCCGAGGCGACCATGAGCTGCGACGCGCCGTCGGTGAAGGCGTGGTCGCACCCCCAGAAGAGGCCGAACCCGTCGGCGTGCTCGACCGCCCCGAGCACGAACCCGGGCCAGGCGTCGGGCCGGCACGCGGCGTCGAAGGTCTGGACCAGGTGCGCCTGCAGCGCGTCGTCCCACGAGCGGCCGTCGACGTCGAGCTCGCGCACGTCGACGACCGCGTGCTCGACGTCGGCGACCGGGACCACGTGGCGGAGGGGGACCTCGCCGGTCAGGTCGAACCACGACCGCAGTCCCTCGTGCGTCGTCACGAGCCGCGTGAGTGCACGCGCCAGGGCGTCGCGGTCGAGCGGGCCGTCGACCTCGGTCGCCACGCCGGTCCAGGCGCGGTGCACGCCGCCCGAGCGCCGGCGGGCGGCGTAGGCCCGCAGGTGGTCGGCCTGGAGGAACGAGGGCGGCGCAGGGTCGACCGGCGCGTCGGCCGCGGCCGCGAGGCTCTCCGGTGTCGGCCCGAGGGTCAGCACGGTCCCGGGCGCCGTGCGCCAGCGCGCCATCTCCGCGAGGATCATCGGTCCGCCGCCGTCGTCGCGAGGCGGTTCGCCCGCTCGTGCTCCACCATGTCGGCGAAGACCGCGCGCAGGTGGGCCGCGAGACCTCGGACGGCCGCGTCGACGGCCCAGGCGCCCGGGTAGCGGACGGAGAGGTTCAGGCCGCCCTGGTGGCGGATCAGCCACAGGTAGAGCTCGTCCGGGGCGAACACCGGTGACCTCAGCGCTCGGGCCTGCTGGGCCGGCCACCGCTCGGCCCCCGGCACGTGCCGGACGTCGACGTAGGACACCACGAAGTGCGGGGTGTCGCCGACGCCCAGGAGCTCGGCGACCCGCGGGAAGGGGTGCCGCGCGAGGTCCTTGACCTCCCGCGTCGCCGCATCGGCCCGGGCGACCGCCTCGCCGAAGGAGTGCGTCCCCGTCAGGTCCAGGTCGACCGGGCACAGGCCGACGTACCAGCCCACGGACTCGCGGTGACGCGGGTCGTGCCGGGTGTGCATCGGCATCACGAACCGCAGCCGCTCGACGCCCGAGCGCCGACGGGACGCGATCCCCAGCGCCGCGAGGCCGGCCGCCTGCAGCCCGACACCCTGCTCGCGCAGCCGTCGCCCGAGCTCGTCGGTCTCGGGCCCTCCCAGCACCCACGTCGAGAGGCTGCGCTGGCGTCGCGGCCGGTCGTCGACGCCGGCCGCGGCCACGTCGGGATGGTGCGGGAACGCCGGCACCTCGCGCGGCGCCCCGTTCTCGTCGAGCGACGTGAACGCGCGCCAGCGCCGCACGGCCGGATGGTCCACCGACAGCTCCTCGCCCGCGCGGCGGTCGACGGCCGAGAAGTCGACGTGGCTGCCCACGTCGAGCACGGCGAGCGCGTCGTCGCCGACCCCTGCGAGGGCCTGGCGGTACAGGTCCTCCATCTCGGCGAACCAGAGCACCTGCGAGTACGCGTCCATGACGCTGTGGTCGGCGGCGAAGACGAGCACGAAGCCGTCGGCGTGCGTGCCGCGGACGGTGGCGAAGACGCAGTGCGGCCAGGTGACGGGCGACAGCCGGGCCAGGAACTGCGCCACCTCGACGCGCGCGGCGTCGCTGGAGCGGTACCCGAGCACCTCCGGTCGCACGTCGACCCGCGAGTGGTGGACCGTCTGCCGCTGCCACGCGCACGACGACGCGGAGTCGGCGTCCCGGCGGACGGTCGTGCGCAGCACCTCGTGGCGGGCGATCCAGGCCCACAGTGCACGGCGCAGCGCGTCGGCGTCGAACGGCAGCGGCACCCGCATGGCAGAGCCGATCCACGAGCCGTCGGGATCTCGTGCCAGGTGGGCGGCATGGTCGTAGGACAGTCCACGCGGATCGTCCTCCCACGCCTCGGACGACGTCGTCGGCGTCCAGGTCGTCACGATCCCCGCAGGGATCGGGTAGTCGTCCAGCTCGGTGTACTCCATGGCGTGCTCCCCCCGTCCGGTGCGCCGCCGGTCTCTTCGGCGACGCGATCCATCCGCCACGGCCGCGCACTCCCCACACGGTCGTGTCCGCCAGTCTGCGCGCCGTCGGAGAGTGTGCGCGACGTGATGATGCTCACGCGCCCTCCCCCCTGGACACGGTCGGCGGCGGGCCGCTTGACTCGGCAGAACCTGGGGGGGTGTTCATGATGACGATCGACCACGCGACGGTTCGTCTGACGTTCGGGGACGACCTGTTCCTGCGACGGCACCGCGGCGTGGGGACGCCGATCGTCAACCAGTTCGTCTGGCGTCTCGACGACGTCGTGCCGACCACGGCGCTGGTCCGGCTGCGCGACGAGCTGGCCCGCGGAGCGCTCTCGCGTCGCGCGGATCGTCCGCGCGTGCCCGGTGCACGAGGTCGCTGGTCGCGGGCGCCTCACGCCCCGCCGATCGACGTCGAGCCGACCGTGCTCCAGGAGTGCGACGTCGTCGACTGGCTCCGCGCCAACCACACCGCTCCGCTGCACCCGGGCCGGGGCGACTCCTGGCGACTGGCGAGCGCACGGCTCGCCGACGGTGGCTCGCTGCTGTCGCTGATCGTCGACCACGCCGTCGCCGACGGTGGTGCGATGGTCGACGCCGTCGAGCGGGCGGCGTCCGGGCGTGCACCGCTGACGCTGCCCGACCGCGACGGCACCTGGGGGACGTTGCGGGCCGACCTGGAGGACGCGACGCGCCAGGTCCGGGCCGTCGTGCGGTGGGGCGCCGCGAGCGCGCTGCGACGGCGTGGCGACACGACGTCCTCCGAGGGGTCGTCGCCGGCGCCGACCCCGGTCGGCCCGTCCGCTCCCGAGGGCTGGGTGGTGCCCACCGTGGTGGCGGAGTGCCGCACGGCTGACGTGGAGGCTGCGGCGGCACGACACGGCGGCACCCTCAACACGTGGTTCGTGGCGCTGAGCGCGTCCCTGGTCGTGTCGGCCGGGATCACGGACGAGGACGAGCCGGTGCTGGTGGCCCTGCCCGTCACCGCGCGAGGCGACGACGACCCTCGCGCCAACGCCACCCGCATCGCCCGCGTCGCCGTCGACCCGGGCGACCTGCGTCGCCACGACCTCGCCCCGCTCCGCGCGGGGTGCCGGGAGGCCTACGCCAAGCTCGGCGGGCGCGACACGAAGGACGACGCCGACGCCGACACCGGGTCCCTCCTCACGCTCGTGCAGATGCTGCCGGACGCGGTCGTGCGTCGGCTCCCGGTGCCGACCGGCCCCCGCGTGCTGGCCTCCAACCTCGGGACGATGTCGCCCGCGTTCAGCGCACCGACCGGGACGCCCGCCCGCAGCATCGCCGCCCTGGCCGGGCACCGCGTGGTCGACGACGCCGAGATCCGCGCGCTCGGCGGCGGGATGACCGCATGGGCCTGCACCTGCGGGGACCGCACCACCGTGACGGTCGCCGCCCTCGACCCGGCCCGGGTGCCCGACGACGCCACCTTGCGCGAGCTCGTGCGCTCGGGGCTGGCCGCCTGGCACGTCGAGGCACGGCTGTGGTGAGCACCGGGCGCTGTGCGCCGCGACGCGACGGAGGGGGACGACGATGACCGAGTGGGCCATCCGGGCCGAAGGACTGGTCAAGACGTACGGGGCGCAACGGGCGCTCGACGGGCTCGACCTGTCCGTGCAGGCGGGCACGGTGCACGCCGTGCTGGGCCCGAACGGCGCCGGGAAGACGACCGCCGTGCGCGCTCTCGCGACCCTCGTCCGCCTCGACGACGGCCGGGCGGAGGTCTTCGGGCAGGACGTGATGCGCTCCCCCACCCAGGTGCGCTCCCTCGTCGGCCTCACGGGCCAGTACGCCGCGCTCGACGAGCTGCTGACGGCGCAGGAGAACCTGTACCTCTTCGCCCGGCTGGTCGGCTGGCGACGCCCGGCGGCCCGCGCCCGCGCGGCCGAGCTGCTCGAGCGCTTCAGCCTGACGCACGTCGCGCACCGCGCCGTGTCGACGTTCTCGGGTGGCATGCGGCGTCGTCTCGACATCGCGGCCAGCCTCCTCGGCGACCCGCCCCTGCTGTTCCTCGACGAGCCCACGACGGGTCTGGACCCGCGCACCAGGGCCGACATGTGGGCGACGGTGCGCGAGCTGGTCGCGCAGGGCACCACGGTGCTGCTCACGACGCAGTACCTGGAGGAGGCGGACCAGCTCGCCGACCGGATCGCGGTCATCGACCGGGGCCGGGTCGTCGCGGACGGCACTCCCGCGGAGCTCAAGGAGTCCGTCGGCGGCCTGACCCTCCACCTGGTCGTGGCCGACCCCGGCCGACGCGTCGAGGCCGCCCGGGTCCTGCACGAGGTGACCGGGCAGGTGCCCCAGGACGACGGTGTCCTGCTGGCAGCGCCGATCCGGTCGGGTGCGGTGACGTCCGACGTCGTGCTGGCGCTCGCCGCGCGCGGTATCGAGATCGGCGAGCTCAGCGCGGCACGTCCGAGCCTGGACGAGGTGTTCTTCGCGCTGACCGGTGCGCTCGACGCACCCGGCCCCCAGCGGCAGGACGCGGCATGAGCGCCGCCATCGGGGTCCCGCCCCGCCGGGCCTCGCGCGGCGGCGTGGGTCCGCTGTCCGCCCTGACCCAGGTCCTCACGTTCGGCCACCGGGGACTCCTGCGGGTGCGCCACGACCCGCAGCGGCTCTTCGACGTCATCGTGCTGCCCGTCGTCGGCACCATCCTGTTCGCCAACGTGTTCGGCGGCGCCGTCGCCGGCGGGGTCGACGCCTACCTGCCGCAGCTCGTGCCCGGCGTCCTCGTGCAGATCGCCGTCACGGCCTCGGTCGTCACGGGGGTGCAGCTGCGCGACGACATCGACCGCGGCGTGTTCGACCGGTTCCGGTCGTTGCCCGTCGCACGCACGGCGCCGCTCGCCGGTGCACTGCTCGCCGACGTCGTCCGCTACGTGGTCGCCGTGACGATGACCGTGGCCGTCGGTCTGACGATGGGCTACCGGCCGGAGTCGTGGACGGGGCTCGCCGCGGGCTGCGCCCTGGTCGTGCTGAGCGGCTTCACGATGAGCTGGGTGTTCGCCCTGATGGGCGTGATGATGCGCAGCGCCGCCGCGGTCCAGGGCGTGTCGATGCTCGTCCTGACGCCGCTGTCGTTCATGTCGAACGCGCTGGTGCCCACCGAGACGATGCCGTCGTGGATGCGCGCGATCGCGGAGGTCAACCCGGTCACCCACCTGGTCTCGGCGGTGCGCGACCTCGCCGGGGGCGACCCCGCCGCCGGGTCGGTGCTGACGGCCCTCGTCGGCTCGTTCGCCGTGCTCGCGATCTTCGCACCGCTCACGGTGCGCGCCTACGTCCGTCGCGACTGAGACCCAGGACCCGAGGGACGAGGGGGAGCGATGAGCCTGCAGACCGCACACACCGTGCCGGCGGCCGCCACCGACCGCAACCGGCTGACCCTGGACGACGACCTCTTCGTCCGGGCGCACCGTGTGCTCGGCATCCCGGTGGTCAACCAGACGGTGTGGCGCTTCGACCGCCCCCTCGACCCGGCCGGGGTCGAGCGGCTCGACCGCGGGCTCCGCGAGGGTCCGCTCGCCCGGGCGATCAGGACGTCGCGGGTCCCCGGCGCACGCGACACGTGGGTGCCCTCGTCGGCGGCCGGCCCGGTCCACGTCGAGACCGCGCCCCTGCACCCCGGCGAGGTGCTCGGGTGGGCGGAGGAGCGCGCGGCCGTCAACCTGGACCCCTGGTCGGGCCCCACGTGGAGCCTCGCCACCGCCCGCACGACCGACGGCGGCTCCGTCCTGTCGTACCTGACGCCGCACGTCGTCTGCGACGGCGGCGCCCACGTCGCGGCCCTCGTCGCGGCGGTCGACGGGGGCGGCCTGGGTCGACTGCCGGCGGAGGCGCCCGTGCCCACGGTCCGCGACGACGTGCGCGACGCGGCGCGGCAGGTCGGGCTCGCGCTGCGCGGCGGAGCCACGGCCGTCCGCGCCGCGCTCACGTCGTCGCGACCGCCGCGCAGCGACGTGCAGACGTCGCGCGACGGGCTCCTCGGCCCCGACCGCCCGGGCGACGACGCGCCGCGCGTGCCGGCCACGGTTGTCGTCGACCTGGACGCCCGGGCCTGGGACGAGGCGGCCGCGCGGCACGGTGGGACGTCGAACAGCCTGCTGGTCGCCGTGGCCGTGGAGGTGCTGCTGGCCTCGGGTCGGGTCGAGGCCGGACGCCCCGTGCGGGTGTCGCTGCCCGTCAGCCTGCGCGGCACCGACGACCTGCGCTCGAACGCGACGTCAGGTGTCTCGATCGACGTCGAGACCGGGGTCGAGGACGGTGTCGGCCGGGTCGTCGACCTGGGGGCGGTCCGGGCGCAGGCCCGCAGCGCCTACGCGTCCCTGGCGAGCGGCCCGCGCGACCCGCTCGGCCCGCTGACGCAGCTGCTGCCGGACCCGGCCGTCGCGGTCCTCGCACGCGGCGTCTCGGCGCCCCTCTGCCTGTGCTCGAACCTGGGCCAGCTGCCCGCCACGTTCGCCGCACCGCTGGGTCGACCCGCGACGTCGGTGCTGATGCGTTCGGTGACACAGGGCGTCACCCCGGCGATGCTGCGGCGCACGCGGGGCGGGCTCACGGTCTGGTGGGCGCGGCACGGCGGCACCGCGACCCTGGCCGTGCTGGGCGTGGACCCCGACCACCTGGGCGACCGCGACGAGCTCACCCGCCTCGTCGTCGACACGACCTCGCGCTGGGGCGTAGGCGGCACCCCCTGGTGAGACCCCGGCGTGGGTCGGCGCCGTCAGGCCCGTGGGTGGGCGAGGCGGTAGGCGGCGCGCAGCCGCTCGGTGCTGACGTGCGTGTAGATCTGCGTCGTGCCGAGCGAGGCGTGTCCCAGCACCTCCTGCACGCTGCGCAGGTCGGCGCCCCCCTCCAGCAGGTGCGTCGCGGCCGTGTGGCGCAGCCCGTGCGGGCCGAGGTCGGGCGCGCCGTCGACGGCGGCGAGCCGGTCGTGCACCACCTTGCGCGCCGTGCGCGGGTCGAGACGGCCGCCGCGCAGCCCCAGCAGCAGGGCGGGCCCGCTGCCCGACGTCGCCAGCGCGGGCCGGCCCGTCGTGAGCCAGGCGTCGAGCGCTCGCGCGGCAGGCACGCCGTACGGGACGGACCGTTCCTTGCGCCCCTTGCCGAGCACCCGCACGAGCCGCCGGCCCCGGTCGACGTCGTCCACGTCGAGGCCGCACAGCTCACCCACCCGCACCCCGGTGGCGTACAGCAGCTCCAGGACGAGGAGGTCGCGCAGACCCACGGGTCCGTCGTCGGCCACAGACTCGGCGGTCGTGTCGAGCAGGGCCCGCACCTCGCTCTCGCTGAGGACGGCGGGCAGCTCGCGCCGCGCCTTGGGGCTCGCGAGCAGGGCCCCCGGGTCCGACGACGCGCGTCCCGTGCGGACGCACCACGCGGTGAAGGTCCGCGCCGACGTGGCGCGCCGGGCGATGGTAGCCCGGGCGCGGCCGAGCGTCTGCTGGTGGGCGAGCCAGCTGCGCAGCGCGCGGGTGGTGAGGTCGGCAGGCCCCTCGAGGCCCAGCGCCCGTGCGTGCTCCGCGAGCAGGGCGAGGTCGGTCCGGTAGCCGCGGACCGAGTGCTCCGACAGGTTCCGCTCGTGACGCAGGTGCTCCGCGAACGCCTCGACCGCGTCGTCCCAGGCTGACCCCATGCCCCCAGGGTGACGGCTCAGCGCCGGGCCGTCGAGGCACCACGCGGGAGCACGAGCCAGCGGTCGCCCACGTGGACGCACAGTCCTTGGCGCTCGAGGGCCGTCAGCAGCCGGCTCACCTCGGCACGACTCCCCCGCGCCGAGGCGGCGACGTCGGCATCCGTCCTAGCCTGCTCGAACGACAGTGCGTCCAGCACACGCCGCGCCAGCTGGCCCAGCCGGTCGTGCTCGGTCTCGTCGACCCGTGCGGGCTCGGCGACGTCGGCGGTGACCCCGGCGACCGCGTCAAGCACCTCCCTGCCGGTCGTGACCAGCACGGCGCGACCGTCGCGGACCGCCTGGTGCACGCCGGCGGACTGCTGGGAGGTGACCGGACCGGGGACGCCCATCGTCACGCGACCCAGGGCGTCGGCCCAGGAGAGGGTGTTGAGCGACCCGCTGCGCCGTGCCGCCTCGACCACGACCGTCCCGATGGCGAGGGCGGCGATGATCCGGTTGCGCGACAGGAAGCGTGAGCGCATCGGCACCTGGCCGGGGGCCTGCTCCGAGACGACGAGACCGTCCTGCGCGATCCGCCGCAGGAGGGACGCGTGCGTCCGTGGGTAGTCGACGTCGGCCCCGCAGGCGAGCACCGCCACCGTCGGCCGGTCCTGCACGAGCGCACCGCGGTGGGCGGCGGCGTCGATGCCGAACGCCGCGCCGCTGACGACGGTGCCGCCCTGGTCGGCCACGTCGGCCGCGATCTCCGCCGCGCAGTCGCTGCCGTAGGCGGTGCAGGAGCGGGCGCCGACGACGGCCACCGCCTGCTCCGCGAGCGCGGCGAGGTCGGCCGGACCGCGGACCCACAACCCCAGCGGTGCGCCGGTCGTGCCGCCGTGCGGCTCCACGTGGTCGAGGTCGTCGAGCCCGGACGGCCACTCCCGGTCGCCGGGCACCACCCAGCGCAGACCCTGCTCATCGGCGCGGGCGCGCGCCGCGGCGACGTCGCGCTCGAGGCGGGCCGCACCGTCGCGCCACGCGTCGGGGAGCCGCGCCGCGAGGGATCCGTTGCCCTGGCGGATCGCCGACACCACGGCACCCGCCGGGTGCTCAGCCAGCACTCCGACGAGTCGCGGGTCGCCGGGCTCGACGACGAGGCTCAGCGCGAGCCGCGCGTCGGCGTCGCGCCGCGCGTCGCCCCGTCGGAACTGGTCGGTCCGGTCGGTCACGGCGCCACCACCAGGTCGCGCAGCAGCGGCCCGAGCGGCGTGCCGCGACGCAGCGCGAGCGCCAGCTCGACGTCGTCCACGTCGGGTCGCTCACCCTCCCGGAGGTCGCAGACGGTCCACGCCACCCGGAGGACGCGGTCGGCCGAGCGGGCCGAGAGCCGCTGGCCGCGCAGGTGGGAGTCGACGAGACGCCGAGCCGCGTCGGTGGCCGGCCAGTGCTTGCGCAGGTCGACGCCCGGCACGTCGGCGTTGGCCTGCCACGGCGTGCCGTCGAGCCGGACCGCCTGACGTTCCCGGGCGCGACGCACGAACGGCGCGAGCTGCGCGGTCGAGCGGGCGCCCGTCGCGTCGTGGACCAGCTCGGGCCGGCTCGGCGGGACCAGCGTGCGGTGGATGTCGATGCGGTCGCGCACCGGACCGGAGATCCGATCGCGGTAGCGGCGCTGCATGAGCGGCGTGCACTCGCACGGGTCGCTCACCGACCCGCCCTGCCCACACGGACACGGGTTCGCCGCGAGCACCAGCTGGAACCGCGCGGGGAACGTGGCGGTCTGCGCCGCGCGGGAGACGACCACGTGACCCGACTCCAACGGCTGGCGCAGCGCGTCGAGCACGTTCGACGCGAACTCCGGCGCCTCGTCGAGGAAGAGGACGCCGCGGTGGGCGAGGCTCAGCGCGCCCGGACGGATGCCGCGCTGACCTCCCCCGACGATCGCCACGGCGCTGGCCGTGTGGTGAGGGTCGACGAACGGCGGACGTTCGACGAGCGGCACGTCCGCGGGCAGCACGCCCGCCAGGGAGTGCACCGCACTGACTTCCAGGGCCTGCTCGCGGGTCAGGTCGGGCAGCAGGCCCGGGAGCCGCTGGGCCAGCATCGTCTTGCCGATGCCGGGCGGGCCGGTCATCAGCACGTGGTGGCCCCCGGCAGCCGCCACCACCACGGCGGTGCGGGGGTCCTCCTGCCCGGCCACGTCGGCGAGGTCGAGCCCCGCCACCCGGTCGACGTAGGCGTGCCCCAGCCCGACACCCTCGTCGAGCGGCGGCACCGGCGGGTCGTCCGGCTCGTCCTGCCCGGTGAGCAGCGCGACCACCTGGCGCAGCGACCGCACGCCCACGACCTGCACCCCGCTCACGAGCTCGGCCTCCCCCACGTTCGACTCCGGCACGAACACCCGCTCGAAGCCGGCCTCCACGGCCGCCACCGTCGCCGGCAGCACGCCCCGGACGGCACGCAGCCGACCGTCGAGGGCGAGCTCACCGATGAAGACCGTGCCCGTCGTGGCCGCCACCGGGACGAGCGACTTCTCCACGAACATCGCCACCCCGATCGCGAGGTCGTAGTGCGACCCGGTCTTCGGGAGCGTCGACGGGGCGAGGTTGATCGTCACCCGCTGGTCGGGCCACGTCGTGCCGGAGTTGACGACCGCGGCGCGCACCCGGTCGCGCGCCTCGTTGACGATCGTGTCGGCCAGGCCCACCACGATCGTCGTGGGCAGCCCCGAGGCGATGTCGACCTCCACCTCGATCGCCCGACCGGTGAGTCCGTCCAGGGTCACCGAGTGCGTCGCGGCCATCAGGCCACCCCACCCATCCGCTCGACGACCGGACCACCACGCCGCGGGATCCGCACCGACACCACGTCGATCCGCACCGCCTCGGGCTGCTCCTCCTGCGCCTGCAACCACGCCGACGCCGCCCGCCGCAGCCGAGCCGCCTTGCGCGCCGAGACCGACTCGAAGCCCGTCCCGTGGCGCGAGCTCGTCCGCGTCTTGACCTCGCAGAACACGATCGTGCCGCCGTCGCGCGCCACCAGGTCGAGCTCACCCCACCGGCACGTCCACCGCCGCTCCAGGATCGTCATGCCGAGCGACTCCAGGTGCCGCGCCGCCACCTGCTCCCCGTACCGCCCCAGCGCGTCGTTGCGTGCCTGACTCATGCCCCCAGCCTCGCCACCCGACGACGCCACCGACAGACCCGTCACGCGGCGTGTGGACGGCCGGGACCAGCCCGGCGAGGGTCCTGTGGACGCTCGGTCCGGCGGCGCGACACCGCCGGGTGGGAGGGGTGGTCGGGCTCAGGATCTGGCGCGCAGCTCGGCGAGCCGGCCGAGGGGTTCGCGGAGCTGGTCGAGCAGCAGGCCGGTGGTGGCGGGGTTCGGGGTCAGCAACAGGCTGGCCAGCTCATTGCCGGTGAAGAACAGGGTCCCGTCACCGCTCAGCCGCAGGTTCCGCACGAGCGGCAGCGCGGAGAACGTCTCCTCCCCCTCGGGGGCGTTGACGAGGGCCGCATCGGCGCTGTCGAGCAGATCGAGCTTCTCGTCCGAGAGCGTCACGGTGCCGTAGGCCGCCGCGTCGCCGGCCAGCCTCGACAGCTCGTCGGGCACGACGAGGCCGAGTCGGCCGAAGAACTGCACCACCGGCGCGTCCTCGGTGACGACCGCCCCGGTCGAGCCCCGGTAGTACTGGGCGAACACGACCTTGGCACCGGCCAGACCGGGCAGCTTCCTGCGGAACGCCTCGATCTCCTCGGCCGACGCCTCGATCAATGCGTCGGCCTCCCGTGCCTTGCCGGTGGCCGTGCCGATCATCCGGGTGAGCTCGTCGCCGTCGTCCTGCAGGAGCGCGGTGTGGAACGAGACGGTGGGCGCGATCTTCGAGATCCTTTCGTACTCCTCGGAGTACGTGGGCTGCGCGGCGGTCATGAGGATCAGGTCAGGCTGGTGGGAGGCGATCTCCTCGAGGTCCGGGGTGACCGAGTCCAGGCTCAGGAGGTCGGGCTCCAGCGAGACACCCGGCCAGTTGCCGTCCTCGGAGTCCGGGTTGGCGACCGCGGCCACGAGCGGCACGTCGAGCGCATCGGCGATCTGGACGTCGGTCCAGCTCAACGCGACCACCCGCTGCGGCCGGTGAGGGATCTCCGCGGTGCCCTGCCCGTGCTCGACCGTCACGGGGAATCCCTCGCCCGCGGCAGCGCCGTCGGTGTCGCGGGCCGGGGTCGAGGCGCAGGCGGTCAGGGCCAGCGCCGCCAGGGCGGTCAGCGCGACGGCGAGACGTCGGCGGGAGGGCCGGGTGGGGTGGTCAGGCATCAGCGCCGTCCTCTCGGGGTGTGTCGAGGGCCTGGGGCTGGACCCGGTCCGGCGCGGGCCACCGCAGCTCGAGGTCGGCAGCGACGACGGGGTCCTGGATGTCGACGCCGCGCGCGGCCGCATCGCGGTAGCGGACGGAGAGCGCCGCGTCGAACTCGTCCCGGGTCTGGCCGGCGCGCCAGTACGGCTGCGCCACGATCCTCGTGGGTAGAACACCGGCGGCGATCGCCTCACCACGCAGGGCCGCGACCGGGGTCACCTCACCGGCCAGCCACACGGACGTCGCCGAAGCGGGCGCCTCACTGGTCGCAGCCACGTCGGACCAGTCGACGACCGGAAAGCCGAGGTGGTCCGTCCGTGCCCGCTGGACGGTGAGACCGTCACGCGCAGCGAGGACCTCCAGGGGCCAGCCCGTCTCGGGGACCACGACGTGCAGCGCCACGTCCGGGGGCAGCTGACGGGACAGGGCCGCGATGCCCCCGGCCCCCGAGCGGTCGCCGACGGCGACCACGACCCGAGGCTCGTCGTCGAGCACCAGCTCGTGCTTGAACCCGATCACTCCCAGGGGGTCACCCAGGCTGAGGTGGTCGACCCACCACGAGCCGGCGCCGGGGTCGAAGGCGAGGAACTCGATCCGCGCGTCGGCCGCCCGGTAGTCCACCGCGGTGTACGAGCGCACCGTGGGCCGCTCCGACTCCGACGGCCAGGACGGCAGGTACGTCGGGCTGAACGTCGGGAGGGCAGGCACGTCGCCCGGACGTGGGGCGATGAACACCTTGAGCACCGGCGCAGCGCCTCGTGGCCGCAGCGCCGCGAGCTCGGGCGCCTCGACCGCGAGCCACGCGTACCGGCCCTGCCGCTCCAGCCTGGTCACCGTGGCCAGAGCCATCGCCATCCCCGGCGGCAGCACGCTCCGCGACGCCGACCGTCCCGCACCCTCTGAGCTCATCCGCGCTCCCCTCGTCCCTGGTCGTTGTGCAGACAAGGTGACCCTAACTCCTTTATTGCCACGCAAGCAATAATGAGTGGGAGGGGTCACCCCCACCACGGTCCAGGGGCAGGCGCCGTACCGTACGGGGCATGCCGACCCGACGCGGACCGGGACGCCCCGCCACCATCTCCACGCAGAAGATCCTCGACACCGCCGAGGACGTGGGGCTGACGAACCTCACCCGGGCTGCCGTCGCCGAGCGGCTCGGGGTCTCGGCCGGCACGATCCGCCACCACGTCGAGTCCACCCACCGCCTCTACTCGCTGACCGCCGCGCGCATCTTCGCCCGACTCGACCTCGAGGCCGAGGAGGCGGCGACCTGGCAGCACTACCTGCTGACCCTCGGTCGTCGCTTCGCAGCACTCGTCACCACCCACCCGGGCGTCGACGACTACGTCCTCCGCGGACCGTACGAGCGCACCACCCTCGACCAGTTCGAGCACATCCTGGACGAGCTCGCCCGACGCGACCCGGACATGCCCCGACACGTCGCGTACCTGCTCGGCTCCCGGACCCTCACGCTGAGCGCCACCCTGTACGCCACGTCGCTGGACCGCTATCCCGCGGGCACCACCCCACCACCCGGCCCCTACGCGGAGGTCGTCGACTGGACCCTGCGAGCCTTCCTCCGCGGTGCCGGGCAGCTCCTCGACGAGGACGAGGCGCCGGTGCTCCAGCCCACCCCTGACGCCAGGTGGACCCACATCCGCGACGACACCCACCGCACCGGTCCGTCGTGAGCCGTCGGCCCGATGACGTTCGAGGGCCTCTCGTCCAGGAGGACGCTCAGGCCGGCGGGATCTTCACGTCGGAGTCGGCGAGCTCCTCGACGTTGACGTCCTTGAACGTGAGCACCTTGACGTTCTTCGCGAAGCGGGCGGGGCGGTAGATGTCCCACACCCAGGCGTCGTTCATGGACACCTCGAAGTAGGCGTCGCCGGTCTCGGAACGGACCTTCACGTCGACCGCGTTGCAGAGGTAGAAGCGGCGGTCGGTCTCCACGACGTACTTGAAGATCTTCACGACGTCGCGGTACTCGCGGTAGAGCGCGAGCTCGGCCTCGGTCTCGTACTTCTCGAGGTCCTCTGCGCTCATCTGCCCTCCACGGCCTGCTCGATCGTGCTCGTCACGTCGCTCTCGGGAACACTACCGGCCGGGACCGCGCAGCCGGGCAGGCTCCACGAGCGGCGGTGGTGCTCGCTGGGGCCGTGCAGGCGCAGCGCCTCCACGTGCGCGGGCGACGCGTAGCCCTTGTTCTCGTGCCAGCCGTACTGCGGGTGGTCCTGCGCGAGCTCGACCATGAGCGCGTCGCGCGACGTCTTCGCCAGGATGCTCGCCGCCGCGACCGCGGCGCAGCGCAGGTCGGCCTTCACCGCGGTGACGACCGGCGGGAAGCCCAGCTCCGGCGCGTCGAGGAGGGACGGCTGCACGGGCGCGCTCAGGTAGTCGTGGTTGCCGTCGAGGAGGACGAGGTCGGGCGTGGAGTCGAGGTCGAGGAGCGCGCGGTGCGCGGCGAGCCGCAGGGCGGCCATGATGCCGACCGCGTCGATCTCCGCGGGCGACGCGTGACCGACGCCGTAGCCCGCTCCGTGGGTGGTGGCCCAGCGGCGGATGCGTGGCGCGAGCCGCGCCCGGGCGTCGGGCGAGAGCAGCTTGCTGTCGCGCACGCCCTGCGGAGCCGTGCGGGTCTGCTCGGTGACGGCGACGACGCCGACGCTGACCGGACCGCTCAGCGCGCCGCGGCCGACCTCGTCGGCGCAGGCGAGCACCGTGCAGCGCTCGCGCAGGAGGCTGCGCTCGAACCGGAGGGTCGGACGTCCTGTCACTGCTGCTGGGTCACTCGCGCTTCGCGGGCGGGTCGGCCGGCACCTCGGCGAACGCGTCGGTGCCGCGGATGAAGCCCATGCGCTTCCACGGCCAGACCCGCACCCATGCCTTGCCGACCACGGCGTCGACCGGGATGAAGCCGCCGCCCGGGTCGCCCTGGTGGACGCGCGAGTCGGCGGAGTTGCCGCGGTTGTCGCCCTCGACCCACAGGTGGTTCTTCGGGACGATCACGTCGAAGCGGGTCTCGCTGTTGGCGGCCGGGTCGCGCAGGTACGGCTCGTCGATCCCCTTGCCGTTGACCGTGAGCCGACCCTGCTCGTCGCAGCAGGCGACGCGGTCGCCGCCGACGCCCACGACGCGCTTGATGAGGTGGCCGCCGGTCGGGAAGAGACCGACGACCTCCAGCGCCTTCTGGATCGGGTTGCTGGCCTTGGCGTCCTCGCTGGCGTCGAGCCATCCTCCAGGGTCGTCGAACACGACGATGTCGCCACGCTGCGGATCGCCGGTCCAGTAGGAGACCTTCTGGACGAGGATCTTGTCGTTGACGAGCATCGTCGGTTCCATCGACTCCGACGGGATGTAGAACGCCTGCAGGAAGAAGGCCTTGACCACCACGGCCATCACCATGGCGATGGCGACGAGGAGGATCGACTCCTGCCAGACGGGGAGCTGGCGCTTCTTCGTGGTCTCACTCACGACGTGAGCCTAGACGGACGATCCACGCCGGGCAGGTGGGCACGCGGGAGACCTCAGTCCTCGCGCTTCTCCTTGATCTTCGCGGCCTTGCCGCGCAGCGAGCGGAGGTAGTAGAGCTTCGCGCGACGCACGTCGCCGCGGGTCGCGACCTCGATCTTCTCGATGACGGGCGTGTGCAGCGGGAAGGTGCGCTCGACGCCGACGCCGAAGCTGACCTTGCGCACCGTGAAGGTGCGGCCGATGCCCGATCCCTGCAGCTTGATGCAGACGCCCTGGAAGACCTGGACGCGGGAGCGGTTGCCCTCGACGACCTTGACGTGGACCTTCAGGGTGTCACCGGCGCGGAACTCCGGGATGTCGTCGCGACGGGACTCGGCTGCGACCTGGTCGACCAGGTTGGTCATGATCTACTCCTCGCCGGTGCCACAGGTCACCCACGGAAAACGATGGTGAAAGAGAAAGGGTCGTGCGGCGTCGGTCAGCGGCTCCCCTGTGGCAGACCCGCGATGCGCCAGCAGCCAAGTATTCCACACGGGTCGAGGGTTCCCGAAACCGGCATCGGCGCCCCGGCGGGGGTGCCGGGCCGTGGGCGGCGACGAGCCCGGCGGGGGTGCCGGGCCGTGGGCGGCGACGAGCCCGGCGGGGGTGCCGGGCCGTGGGCGGCAAAGAACACAGAACGCCACGAGGGCACGTGCCCGAGCAGGTGCCCTCGTGGGGTCTTGGGGTGGGCGACGGCTCAGTCGAGCGCGTAGCCCTCGCTGCCGTGGAGGACGCTGTCGATGCCGGCGACCTCCTCCTCCTCGGTGACGCGGAAGCCGATCGTGGCGTCGATGATCTTGGCGATCACGAACGCGACGACGAAGCTGTAGAGCGCCACGGCGACGGCGGGGATGAGCTGGACGATGAACTGCTCCAGGTTGCCACCGCCGGTGAACAGGCCCGTGTCGATGGCGAAGAAGCCCAGGTACAGCGTGCCGAGCACACCGGCGACCAGGTGCAGGCCGACCACGTCGAGCGAGTCGTCGAAGCCGAGCTTGTACTTGAGGTCGATGGCGACCGCACAGACGGCACCGGCGACGAGGCCGAGCACGATGGACCAGAACGGCGTCAGGTTGGCGCAGGACGGCGTGATCGCGACCAGACCGGCGACGACACCGGAGGCGGCGCCGACGGCCGTGGCCTTGCCGTTGCGGAAGTGCTCGATGACGATGAAGCCGAGCGCAGCCGCGGCCGGGCAGACGATCGTGTTGACGATGATCAGCGCGGCGGAGCCGTTGGTGCCGGCGGTGCCGGTGGCGAGGGTGGCGCCGGCGTTGAAGCCGAACCAGCCGAACCACAGGACCGCGGCACCGATGAGGACGAGCGGCACGTTGTGCGGGACGGCCGTCTCCTTGCTGAAGACCTTGCGCTTGCCGAGGACGAGCGCGAGGGCCAGGGCGGCCGCACCGGCGTTGATGTGCACCGCGGTGCCACCGGCGTAGTCGATCGTGCCGGTGTCGAAGCCGAGCGCGGAGCCCAGGTTGCCGATCCAGCCCGTGAAGGTCGGGACGCCCTGGTCGTCGGTGGTGAAGGAGAAGACCCAGGAGGCGACCGGGAAGTAGGCCAGGACGGCGAACAGGCCGGCGAAGAGCAGCCACGGGAAGAAGCGGGCGCGGTCGGCGATGGCGCCCGAGATCAGCGCGACCGTGATGATCGCGAACGTCGACCCGAAGGCCGCGTTGGCGAGCACGAAGCTCGCTGCGCCGTCACCCCCGAACGCGGCGTTGGCGGCGTCGTTCAGGGCGAAGTCCGAGAACGGGTTGCCGAGCACACGCGGGATCCAGTCAGCGCTGGAGCCGTCGACGAAGGCCATGTTGAAGCCGAACAGCATCCAGAGGACGCCGACGAGTCCGATCGTGCCGAAGCTGAGCATCATCATCGAGACGACGCTCTTGGCCTTGACGAGTCCGCCGTAGAAGAAGGCGACGCCTGGCGTCATGAAGAGCACCAGAGCGGCCGCGATCAGCAGCCAGTACGTGGGAAAATCCATCGAGTTTCTCTCTCCTGGGAGTGAACAGGACCGCGCAGGTCCCGCAGGGGCGGCACACAGCTCCGTTGCTGCGTGTATCCGCCGCCAGTGTCACGACCTGAGGTTTTCTCAGGCTTGCCTGAGAATCACAGGAGGGTTACGGCCGGAGGGCCACTGTTAACTCGATGTTTCGGACGCATCACCGAGCAGGTCGGGACGCCGCTCGCGGGTGCGCTGGAGCGCCTGCTCGTGCCGCCAGGCGGCGATGGCGCCGTGGTGGCCGGACAGCAGGACGTCGGGCACGGCGTGGCCGCGCCAGGTGGCCGGCTTGGTGTACACGGGGTACTCGAGGAGCCCGTCCTCGCCGTGCGACTCCTCGGCGAGCGACGCGGGGTTGCCCATGAAGCCGGGGACGAGGCGCACGACCGCCTCGATCACGGCGAGCGCCGCGACCTCTCCCCCGTTGAGGACGAAGTCCCCGAGGGAGACCTCCTCGACGCGCCAGCGCTCGCGGGCGTGGTCGATCACGCGCTGGTCGATGCCCTCGTAGCGTCCGCAGGCGAAGACCAGGTGCCGCTCGCGGCTGAGGTCGTGCGCGAGGGACTGCCGGAACGGGGTCCCGGACGGCGTGGGCACGACCACCACGCAGTCGTCGGTGGCGACCGCGTCGAGGGCCTCGCCCCACGGCTCGGGCTTCATGACCATGCCGGCGCCGCCGCCGTAGGGCGTGTCGTCGACGGTGCGGTGCCGGTCGTGGGTGAAGTCGCGCAGGTCGTGCGTCGCGATCTGCAGCAGACCCCTCTCGCGGGCCCGGCCGGCGAGGGACAGGTCGAGCGCGTCGAGGTACGCCGGGAAGATGGAGACGACGTCGATGCGCAGGGTCGGGGCGTCGGGCTCGCTCATGAGTCGGCACCGCCGGGGGCCCGGTCGGGCTCGGCGACGGCCTGGGCGTCGGGGTCGAGCAGACCGGGCACGTCGGCGAGGGTCACGTGGCCCGCACCCAGGTCGACGTCGGGGACGAGCGCGACCACGAACGGCACGAGCACGCCCCGCGGGCCGGCGTCGAGGTCGAGGGACAGGAGGTCCTGCTCGGGCAGGTGCAGCACGTCGGCGACCACCCCGACGTCGGTGCCCGCGTGGTCGTGCACGCGCAGGCCGACGAGCTGGTGGTCGTAGTACGCGTCGTCCTCGTCGGGCACGTCGTCGGGGTCGACGTCGACCTCCAGGACGCGCCCGTGGAGGGCCTCGGCCGCGGTGCGGTCGTCGACGCCCTCCAGACGCAGCAGCAGCCGCCCGGAGTGGTTCCGGGCGGCTGCCACGACGACGGTGCGGTCGCCGGCGACGAGGGTCGTGCCAGGGGCGAAGCGACGCTCGGGCTCGTCGGTGCGGACCTGGACGGCGAGCTCGCCCTTGATGCCGTGGGCCCGGCCGATGCGGCCGACGACGACGCGCACGTCAGGTCCTCAGCGCTGGCGGTCGACGTCCACGAAGTCGATGCGGGCACCCTTGGTGCCGGCGATCGCTCCGGTGACGGTGCGGATCGCCGACGCGGTACGACCGGAGCGACCGATCACCTTGCCGAGGTCGGCGGGGTTGACCCGCACCTCGAAGAGGTCGCCCCGACGGGTCGACGCGGCGCGCACGTCGACCTCGTCGGGGTGGTCGACGATGGCCGACACGAGGTGCTCGATGACCTCCTGCGTGCGACCGGCCACGATCAGGACTCGGTGCTCTCGGCCTCGGCGGGCGCCTCGGCAGCGGTCTCCTCGACCTTCGGCTCCTCGGCGGGCGCCTCGTCGGCCTTCTTCGCGGCCTTCTTCTTGGTGGTCGCGTCGGTCTTGGGCTCGGAGTGCAGATCCTTCAGCGCGGCGTCGAACAGCGCGGCCTTGTCGGCCTTCGGCTCGGGCTGCTTGAGGGTGCTGGTGCCACCGATGTCGCCGGTGATCTTCAGGAGCGCGGCCACGGCCTCGGTGGGCTGGGCGCCGACGCCGAGCCAGTACTGGGCGCGCTCGGAGACGACGTGGATCGTCGACGGCTCGGTCTTCGGGTTGTACGTGCCGATCTCCTCGATCACACGACCGTCGCGCTTGGTGCGCGAGTCGGCGACGACGATGCGGTAGAACGGGGTGCGGATCTTGCCCATCCGCTTCAGGCGAATCTTGACGGCCACGGGTGTGGTGTCTCCTCAGGTCTCTGTGGTGTGGTGACGTGGCGAGCCGGGTGGGGTCACGACTCGGTCACGAAGCTGGTGGGCCCAGCGGTCGGGGTGAGAGGGTCCCGTCCGCGGCGGACACAAGGCGACATTCTGCCAGACGACGTCCGTCAGGACCACATCGCCTCACGTGTCCTGCTCACCGGTCCGGGCCGCCGTCGTCGAAGCGGCCGTGCCGCCCCGCGCCCGCCACGAACCGCGCAGCACCCGCCACGGCCTCCGCGGCGACGACGGGCAGGCCGCCGGCGCCCTCGGCGCGCAGCGCGTCCGCGAGCGGCAGGTCCCACTGGCCCAGCACCGACGCACGGTCGGCCCGGAGGCATGCCTGCGGGAACGCGGCGAGCTGCTCGGCCAGCTCGTGCGCCACGGCGAGCGCGCGGCCGGGCGCGACCACCCGGTTCACGAGGCCCATCTGCAGCGCCTCGTCGGCTGCGACGGCACGGCCGGTGAGGACGAGGTCCATCGCCCGGCCGTGCCCGACGACGCGCGGGAGCCGCACCGTGCCGCCGTCGATGAGCGGCACGCCCCACCGGCGGCAGAACACCCCGAGCACGGCGTCCTCGGCCGCGACGCGCAGGTCGGCGAGCAGCGCGAGCTCCAGGCCCCCGGCGACGGCGTGGCCCTCGATGGCCGCGACGACGGGCTTGCTCAGCGCCATGCGGGTCGGGCCCATCGGACCGTGGCCGTCGGGCTCGAGGACGTGGCCGCGCTCGGAGTCGCCCACGGCCGACAGGTCGGCGCCCGCGCAGAAGGTCCCTCCCTCGCCGTGCAGCACGGCGACGGCGACGTCGTCGTCGGCCTCGAAGCGCTCGAAGGCGGCCAGGAGCGCGGCGGCGGTGGGACCGTCCACGGCGTTGCGGACGTCGGGTCGGTCCAGGGTGATGGTGCAGACGGCGTCGTCGACGTCGTAGCGGACGGGATCGCTCACGGGCCCACGCTAGCCGTCCGCCGGCGTGGCTACCCTGACCTCATGGCCGACGTCACCGTCCTGCACCACCCCGGCTGCTCCACCTCGCGCCACGCCCTCGACTCCGCCGCGCGGGCAGGCGTCGAGGTCGAGGAGGTGCGCTACCTGAAGCAGCCGCTCGACCGTGCTGCGCTGCTCGCGCTCCTGGAGAGGCTCGAGGACGACCCAACCGACCTCGTGCGCAAGGACGCGTTCTTCCGCGAGCAGGGCCTCGACGCCGCCGACTACACGACGCCCGAGCAGGTCGCCGACCTCCTCGTCGAGCACCCGCGCCTGCTCCAGCGTCCCGTGCTGGTGCGCGGCGGGCTGGACGGATCTGGACGGGCGATCATCGGCCGCCCGAAGGACCGCGCCGACGCCTTCCTGCGCGAGGGCTGACCCGCTCCCCCGCTTGCAGCTCAGGTGGCGGTGCCGGCGAACTGCGCCGCGTAGAGCCGCGCATAGGCACCGCCCGCCGCCAGGAGCGCCTCGTGGTCGCCCTGCTCGACGATGCGGCCGGACTCCATCACCACGATGGTGTCGGCCTCGCGGATCGTCGACAGCCGGTGGGCGACCACGAACGACGTCCGGTCGCGACGCAGCCGGCCCATGGCCTCCTGCACGAGCGCCTCGGTGCGGGTGTCCACCGAGCTCGTCGCCTCGTCGAGCACGAGGACGGGCGGGTCGGCGTGGAAGGCGCGGGCGATCGTGAGCAGCTGGCGCTGGCCGGCGCTGAGGCTCCCCCCGCCCTCCTCGACGACGGTGTCGTAGCCCTCGGGCAGCGTGCGGACGAGGTGGTCGACCGACGCGGCCTCCGCGGCCCGCACCACGGCGGCGTCGTCGACCTCGCCCACCCGGCCGTAGGCGATGTTCTCGCGGATCGTGCCCTTGAACAGCCAGGCGTCCTGCAGCACCACGCCGAAGCACCGTCGCAGCGCCCGGCGGTCCATCGTGGCGACGTCGACGCCGTCGAGCGTGATGCGTCCGGCGTCGAGCTCGTAGAAGCGCAGCAGCAGGTTGACGAGCGTCGTCTTGCCCGCGCCCGTGGGTCCGACGATCGCCACGGTCGCGCCCGGCTCGGCGACGAGGTCGAGTCCCTCGATGAGCGGCGCGTCGGTGTAGGAGAACGCCACGTCCTCCAGGACCACGCGGCCCTGCACGGGCTGCGCCGGCACGAGCGGCGCCGCACCGTCGGGCCCCACGTCGGGACGCTCCGGCTCGGTGTCGAGCAGGGCGAGCACCCGCTCGGCCGACGCCATGCCGGACTGCAGCAGGTTGACCATCGACGCGATCTGCGTGAGCGGCTGCGTGAACTGGCGCGAGTACTGGATGAACGCCTGGACGTCGCCGATGGTCAGGCTGCCGGTCGAGACGCGGACCGCGCCGATCACGGCGACCAGCACGTAGTTGAGGTTGGAGACGAACATCATGAGCGGCTGGATGACGCCCGAGATGAACTGGGCGCGGAAGGCCGACGTGAACAGCGCGTCGTTGCGGCGCTCGAACTCCTTCCGGACGTCGCGCTGACGCCCGAAGACCTTGACCACCTCGTGGCCCGTGAACACCTCCTCCACGTGGCCGTTGACCCGCCCGGTCGCGGCCCACTGGGCGACGAACTGCGGCTGCGAGCGCCGCATGACCGCCTGGGTCAGCCAGACCGCGAGCGGGATGGTGCCCAGGGCCACGAGGGCCAGCAGCGGCGAGATCCAGAACATCATGACGAGCGTGCCGACGACCGTGAGCAGCGAGGTCAGCAGCTGGCTGATGGTCTGCTGGAGCGACTGGCCGATGTTGTCGATGTCGTTGGTGGTGCGCGACATCAGCTCCCCGCGCTCCGTGCCGTCGACGAAGGAGAGCGGCAGCCGGTGCAGCGTGGCCTCCACGTCGTCGCGCAGACCTCCGACCATCCGCTGCACGACCGCCGTCGTGAGCCGGCCCTGCCACCACATGAAGCCCGACGCGAGGACGTAGAGCACGATCGCGCCCGCCAGGACCCAGCCGAGCTGCGTGAAGTCGATGCCCTGCCCGGGGCGCACGTCGGCGCCCAGCAGCACGTCCGCGAGCCGGTCCTGCCCGTCGGCACGCAGCCGCTCCACGACCTCGGCCTGGCTCGCGCCTGCCGGCAGCTGCGTGGACAGGTAGCCGCTGAAGACGAGGTCGGTCGCGTGCCCGAGGATGCGCGGGCCCAGCACCGACAGGGTCGTGCCGATGACGCCCAGCGCGGCGATCGCCGTGACGGTCGCACGGTCCTGCAGCAGACGTCGCAGGATGCGTCGTGCGGTGCCACGGAAGTCGGCGGCCCGCTGCGGCGCCATCGCACCGGCCGCCATCGGCCCCCGGGGTCCGCCGCTCATCGTGCCTCCGCCTCGCTGAGCTGGGACAGGACGATCTCGCGGTAGACCGCGCAGGTGTCCATGAGCTCGCCGTGCGTGCCCGTGCCGACGACCGTACCCGCGTCGAGGACGACGATCCGGTCGGCGTCGCGGATGGTCGAGACCCGCTGCGCGACGGTCACGACGGCGGCGTCGCGCGTCAGGGGCCGCAGCGCCGCGCGCAACGCCGCGTCGGTGGCGTAGTCGAGGGCGGAGAAGGAGTCGTCGAAGAGGTAGACCAGCGGACGCTTCACCAGGGCGCGCGCGATCGCGAGCCGCTGGCGCTGGCCGCCCGAGAAGTTGGTGCCGCCCTGCGAGACGGGCGCCTGGAGCCCCTCGGGCAGCGCCTCGACGACGTCGCGCGCCTGGGCCACGTCGAGCGCCGCCCACAGCTCGGCGTCGGTCGCGTCGGGCCGGCCGTAGCGCAGGTTGGACGCGACCGTGCCGGAGAAGAGGAAGGCCCGCTGGGGCACGAGCCCGATCGCCGCCCAGACGGTCTCGGGAGTCATGCTGCGCACGTCCCGCCCGTCGAGCAGCACCTGCCCGGCGGTGACGTCGAAGAGCCGCGGGACGAGGTTGACCAGCGTCGACTTGCCGCTGCCGGTCGAGCCGACGACGGCCGTGGTCTCCCCCGGGCGGGCGATCAGCGAGACACCGTGCAGCACGTCCTGCTCGGCGCCCGGGTAGGCGAACGCGGCGTCGCGCACCTCCAGCTCGCCGCGGGCCACGGGCGTGTCGTCGGCGTCGGGCGCGGCGACGATGCTGGGCTCGGTCTCGAGCACCTCGGTGATCCGCTCCGCGGAGACCTCGGCACGCGGCCAGAGCATGAGCATGAAGGTCGCCATCATGACGGCCATGAGGATCTGCACGAGGTAGTTCTGGAACGCAGTCAACGTGCCGACCTGCAGGTCGCCCGAGGCGATGCGGTAGCCGCCGAACCACGTGGCGGCCACGACCGACACGTTCATGACGAGCATGACCGTCGGGAACATCAGCGCCATCACGCGCCCGGCCGCGACCGCGACGTCGACGTACGCCTGGTTGGCCTGGCCGAAGCGCTCGGCCTCGCGCTCCTCGGTCGCGAACGCGCGCACGACCCGGATGCCCTGGATCTGCTCGCGCATGACGTCGTTGAGGCCGTCGATCCGCTCCTGCATCCGGCGGAACAGCGGACGCATGGTGCGGATGATCAGGCCGACCGCCACCACCAGGACGGGGATCACCACGACGAGCAGTCCCGACAGCTCGACGTCCTGGCGCAGCGCCATCGCCACGCCCCCGATGGCCATGATCGGCGCGGACACGAGCAGCGTCAGCGCCATGAACACGAGCAGCTGGACCTGCTGCACGTCGTTCGTGGCACGGGTGACCAGCGTCGGCGCGCCGAACTCGGCGAGCTCGCGGGCGGCGAACCCCTCGACGGCGTCGAACACCCCCGCGCGCAGGTCACGGCCCAGCGCCATCGCCACGCGCGCGCCCACGTAGACGGCGACGACCGTGCACGCCACCTGCAGGACGGTGACGAGCAGCATCACGGCGCCCGTGCTCCAGATGCGTCCGACGTCGCCCTCGACGACGCCCTCGTCGATGATCTCGGCGTTGAGTCCCGGCAGGTAGAGGTTGGCGATCGTCTGCGCCAGCTGGAACAGCACGACCACGGCGATCGGTCCGCGGTAGGGCCGCAGGTGGCGGCGCAGCAGCGGGATCAGCACGACGCCAGACTACGTTGCCCCGAGCAACCGTCCCCCGGACGAGGGCCTCAGAGCAGGTCCCTGAGCTCCTTCGGCAGCTCGAAGTCCTGCGCGCCCTGCTGGCCGCCGAAGCCGAACGCCTCGGCTCCGTCCTTCGCGGCGGGCTTCTGCTGGGTCGCCTGGGCCCGCTTGGCCGGGTTGCCCGACACGCGCTTGCCCTTCTTCTTCTGGTTCTGCGGCTTCTGGCGGGCACCGGCGCGCTTGCCGACGCCCGGCATCCCGGGCACGCCACCCATGCCGGGCACGCCCCCGCCCTTGGCCATCTGCTGCATCATCTTGCGCGCCTCGAAGAAGCGGGTGACGAGCTGGTTGACGTCCTGCACCGAGGTGCCGGAGCCCTTCGAGATCCGGGCACGACGGGAGCCGTCGATGATCTTGGGGTCGTCACGCTCCTTCGGCGTCATCGACAGGATGATCGCCTTGACCTTGTCGAGCTCGCGGTCGTCGAAGTTCGCGATCTGGTCCTTGAACTGCCCCATGCCGGGCAGCAGGCCCATGAGCTTGCTCATCGACCCCATCTTCGACAGGGTCTCCATCTGCTTCAGGAAGTCCTGCAGCGTGAACGTCCCGCCGAGCATGCGCTCGGCGTCCTTCTCCGCCTGCTCGGCGTCGTAGACCTTCTCGGCCTGCTCGATCAGCGACAGCATGTCGCCCATGTCGAGGATCCGGCCCGCCATGCGGTCGGGGTGGAAGACGTCGAAGTCGGTGAGCTTCTCGCCCGTCGAGGCGAACATGATGGGCCGGCCGGTCACCTCGCGGACCGACAGGGCGGCACCGCCCCGGGCGTCGCCGTCGAGCTTGGTGAGCACCACGCCGGTGAAGTCGACGCCCTCGGCGAACGCCTCGGCCGTCTGCACGGCGTCCTGGCCGATCATCGCGTCGATGACGAACAGGACCTCGTCGGGGTCCACCGCGTCGCGGATGTCACGCGCCTGCTGCATCAGCTCCGCGTCGATGCCGAGGCGACCGGCGGTGTCGACCACGACGACGTCGTGCAGGGTGCGGCGGGCCTCGGCGATCGCGTCGCGGGCCACCTGGACCGGGTCGCCCACCGAGAGCGTGCCCGCGGCCCCGCCGTCGCCGCCGCCGGTGTTGCCGGCCTCGGGCGCGAACACGGTGACACCGGCCTGCTGACCGACGACCTGCAGCTGGGTGACGGCGTTGGGGCGCTGCAGGTCGCAGGCCACGAGCATCGGGCTGTTGCCCTGCTCCTTGAGCCAACGGCCGAGCTTGCCCGCGAGCGTGGTCTTGCCGGCGCCCTGGAGGCCGGCGAGCATGATGACGGTCGGGGGGTTCTTCGCGAACCGGATGCGGCGCGTCTCGCCGCCCAGGATCGTGACGAGCTCCTCGTTGACGATCTTGACGACCTGCTGCGCCGGGTTGAGCGCCTTGGAGACCTCGACGCCCAGCGCGCGCTCCTTGACCCGCGCCGTGAACGCGCGGACCACCGGGACGGCGACGTCGGCATCGAGCAGGGCGAGACGGATCTCGCGCGCGGTCGCGTCGATGTCGGCCTCGCTGAGCCGTCCCTTGCCGCGCAGGTTCTTGAACGCGGACTGGAGGCGGTCTTGCAGGGAGTCGAACATGGGCTCCAGCCTACCGAGCGGGCCCGGCGACGCCGACGACCCCGGTCGACCGGCCCCCAGTCCAACCTCCTCGGGCCAGGCCGCTCAGACCAGTGCCGCGTCGACCGCCTCGTGCAGCCGACGGGTGGCGGCCTCGTCGAGCGGCTCGCCGTCGGCGTCGACGACGTAGAAGACGTCGCGTGCCTCGTCGCCGTAGGTCGACAGGTGGGCCGACCGGATCGAGCAGTCGACCGCGGCGATCGCGTCGCAGACCGTCCACACCAGTCCGCGCCGGTCCGCGGCGCGCACCTCCAGGAGGGTCGCCGACTCCGACAGGCCCGGCAGCACCTGCACGCGGGCGGGCAGCCCCTCGACCGGCGTCAGCGTCATGCGCCGCTCGAGCGGGACGTCGCCGGAGAGGACGGGCAGCAGGCGCTCGCGCACCGCGCCGGCGAGGAGGTCGGGCCGGGCCACCTCCCACAACGAGACGGCCGCGTCGTCCTGCGTCACCACGCGCACCGAGCGCACGGCGAGTCCCTGCAGCGCCAGCCCGCCCGCGATGAGGGCCATCACCCCGGGGCGGTCGGCGGTGACGACCGTGACGAGCGACCCGCCGTGGTGGTCGACGACGTCGAGCCCGACCTCGCCGGCCCGCGCCCGCGCGAGGACGTCGACGGAGGGGAACGGGAGGTCGGCCGGCCAGCCCTCGTACGCCTCCGACGTGGTGGCGGGCGCCGGGCCCGCGAGGTGCTGGTGGGTCTTGGCCACGAGCCCCTCGATCAGACCGCGTCGCCAGGAGGTCCAGGCCGTGGGCCCGGTCGAGCGCGCGTCGGCCTGGGTGAGGCTGGACAGGAGGTCGAGGAACGCGGTGTCGCCGACGATCTCGGCCACGTTCGCCGCCGTCGCCGGGTCCTCGATGTCGCGGCGGGTCGCGACCGTGCCGAGCAGGAGGTGCCAGCGCACGAGCCTGCCCACCACGGCGGCGTCGGCGGGCGGGAAGCCCCAGCGCAGCGCGACCGCCTCCGCCATCGGGGCGCCGACCTCGCTGTGGTCGCCGGGCCTGCCCTTGCCGATGTCGTGCAGCAGCGCGGCGACGGCGAGCAGGTCGGGACGCGCGACGTCGCGCCGCAACGTCGAGGCGACCACGCACGTCTCGATGCTGTGCCGGTCCACCGTGAACCGGTGCACCGGCGAGCTCGACCCGCGCAGCCGCACGTCGGCCCACTCCGGCAGCCAGTGGTCGACGACGCCGGCGATGTCGAGCTCGTCCCACACCTCGACGAGGCCGTGCCCCGCGGTGAGCAGGTCGACGAGGGGCCGGCGGGCGGCGGCCGGCCACGGCTCCTCCAGGGACCCCAGGTCGCGGGCCAGGCGCTGGGCGGTCCCGGCCGCGAACGGCAGGCCGGCCCTGGCCGCGACGGCCGCGGCTCGCAGCGCGACGGCCGGGTCGCGGCCGGGGTCGGCGTCGGCGGTGAGCGCGACCTCGTCGCCGAGCCACCCGACGCCGGCGTCGACCTGCACGACCGCGGGACCGCTGCGTCGCAGGCCGGGGCGCGGTCGCGGGCTGACCCGGGGCGCGAGGACCGCGTCGAGCCGCCGCCAGGTCACGTCGGCGACGTGCGCGATCCGTCGCCCGAGGTGACGCACGTGCAGGTCGAGGGCCTGGGGCTCCATGCCGACGGCCTCGGCGACCGCGGGCACGTCCTCCATCAGGAGCCGGTCGGTGCGGCGTCCGGTGGTGGAGTGCAGGGCGTCGCGCACGTCGAGCAGGGCCGAGCGCAGCTCCTCCACCTCCGCGTGGGGCACGTCGACGAGCCAGGTGGCGACGAGGGCGCGCAGGTCGACGCCGTCACGTAGCCCTCCCCCGGACTCCTTGAGGTCGGGGACCGCGGCGTAGGCCAGCCAGCCCGAGCGCTCGAGCCGCTGGTGACGGCCGGCCCGCAGGTCCTCCACGCGGGTCCGCGCCTCGCGACGCCAGTCGGCCAGCACGTGGGACCGCAGCGCCAGGACGAGGCCGGCGTCGCCCGCCACCGCGCGGGCGTCGAGCATGCCCATGGCGGCACGGTGGTCCTCCGCGGCGGTGGCGCGCATCTGCATGGCGTCGCGGACGGAGTGGTCGAGCGGGATCCGCGCGTCCCACAGCGGGTACCAGAGCGCCTCGGCGACCTCGCGCACCCGGCCCTCGGGCACGGCCGGGTCGTGGAGCAGCACGACGTCGAGGTCGCTCGACGGCGACAGCTCACGTCGCCCGTAGCCCCCGACCGCGACGGCGACCAGACCCGTCGGGTCGGGGCCGACCGCGGCGGCGAACGCGTCGGCGACCAGGCGGTCGGCGTCGTCGGCCCGGCGGCGCCGGTCGGCAGCGGTGCTGGGCGGGTGGTTCACGGCACCAGACTGCCGCACCGGACCACCCCGGACGCACCGCAGCCCACGACCGACGTGGTCGTGGGCTGCGGAGGGGTCGTGCGGGACGTCAGAGGGCGGCCTCGTCGGTCTCGCCGGTGCGCACCCGCACCACCGAGTCCACGGGGACGACCCACACCTTGCCGTCGCCGATCTTGCCGGTCTGGGCCGCTGCCGTGATCGTGCTGACGACCGTCTCGACGTCGGCGGCGTCGACGACGACCTCCAGGCGGATCTTCGGCACCAGGGTCACGTCGTACTCCGCCCCGCGGTAGACCTCCGTGTGGCCCTTCTGCTGGCCGTAGCCGCTGGCCTCGGTGACGGTCATGCCGGCGACGCCGGCGGAGGCGAGCGCCTCGCGGACCTCTTCCCACTTGTGCGGCTTGATGACCGCGGTCACGAGCTTCATCATCAGACTCCCGTCTTGAAGGGCGAACCACCGGAACCACCGGTGTAGTCGTACGCGGACTCGAGGTGCTCGACCTGGTCGATGCCGGAGACCTCGTCCTCCGGGTCGATCCGGAAGCCGATCGTCATGTCGATCAACTTACCGATGATGTACGTGAGCACGAACGAGAAGACCATGACGACGACGGCGGCGAGCACCTGCTTGCCGAGCAGGTCGGCGTTGCCACCGTAGAAGAGGCCGTCCACCGGCGCACCGCCACCGGGCGCCGTCGTGGCGAGGAAGCCGATGAGGATCGTGCCGATCAGACCGCCCACGAGGTGCACGCCGACCACGTCGAGCGAGTCGTCGAAGCCGAGCTTCCACTTGAGGCCGACCGCTGCCGCACAGACGACGCCGGCGATGAGACCGAGGATGACCGACCCGAACGGCGACAGCGCGCCGGCGGCGGGGGTGATGGCGACGAGGCCGGCGACGGCACCCGACGCGGCACCGAGGCTGGTGCCCTTCTTCTCCTTGACGAACTCGTAGGCGAGCCAGCCGACGATCGCACCGGCCGTGGCGACGGCGGTGTTGACGAAGGCGAGACCGGCGAGGCCGTTCGCGCCGAGCGCGGAGCCGGCGTTGAAGCCGAACCAGCCGAACCAGAGGAGGCCGGCGCCCAGCAGGACGAACGGCAGGTTGTGCGGACGCATCGGGTCACGCTTCCAGCCGGTGCGCTTGCCGAGCACGAGGGCGAGCGCGAGACCGGCCGCACCGGCGTTGATGTGCACCGCGGTGCCACCGGCGAAGTCGACGGCCTCGAGCTTGGTGGCGATCCAGCCGCCCCCTTCGCCGTCACTGCCGCCGAAGTCGAAGACCCAGTGCGCGACGGGGAAGTAGACCACGGTGACCCACACGACCACGAAGACGAGCCAGCCGGCGAACTTCGCACGGTCGGCGATCGCGCCGCTGATGAGGGCGACGGTGATGATGGCGAACATCAGCTGGAACCCGGCGAACACGAACTCGGGGATCGTGCCGTAGGCGGTGTCCACGCCGATGTTGAGGAACCCGAGCCGCTCGGTGCCGCCGATGAGGCTGTTGCCGCCGGGGCTGAACGCGAACGAGTAGCCGTAGAGCACCCACAGCACCGGCACGATGGCCAGCGCGGCGAAGCTCATCATCATCATGTTGAGCACGCTCTTCGCGCGCGTCATGCCCCCGTAGAAGAACGCGAGCCCGGGCGTCATGAGCAGCACCAGGGCTGCGCTGGCCAAGACCCAGGCGGTGTCGCCGGTATCCATGGAACCTCCGTGAGACGTGATGGGACGGCGCGCCTCCCGGCAGCGCCAGGTCACACGATGGACGTGCGGGATTACCTCCGCGGCAGCGTCACGTTTCGCTCAGGTCACGAGTTCGTCCGCCCTGTTACGGACGTGTTACGTGCTCACGCCAGCAGCGCGTCGACGAACTCCTCGGCGTCGAAGGGCGCGAGGTCGTCGGCGCCCTCGCCGAGACCGACGTACTTGACCGGGACGCCGAGCTCGCGCTGGACGGCCACGACGATGCCGCCCTTGGCCGTGCCGTCGAGCTTGGTGAGCACCACGCCGGTGACCTCCACGACCTCGCCGAAGACCTGCGCCTGGCGCAGCCCGTTCTGGCCGGTGGTCGCGTCGATGACGAGCAGCACCTCGGTGACGGGTGCCTGCTTCTCGGCCACGCGCTTGACCTTGCCGAGCTCGTCCATCAGGCCCGACTTCGTGTGCAGGCGGCCGGCCGTGTCGATGACGACGACGTCGGCACCGGTCTCGAGGCCCTGCTTGACGGTGTCGAAGCCGACGCTGGCGGGGTCGCCGCCCTCGGGGCCGCGCACGACGTCGACGCCGACGCGCTGGCCCCAGGTGCTGAGCTGGTCGGCCGCGGCGGCGCGGAAGGTGTCGGCGGCGCCGAGCACGACGGTGCGGTCCTCGGCGACGAGCACGCGGGCGAGACGGCCGACCGTCGTGGTCTTGCCGGTGCCGTTGACGCCGACGACGAGCACGACGCCGGGCGTGCCCTCCGGTCCGCGCAGCGCGAGCGAGCGGTCGAGCGTGGGGTCGACGAGGGCGACGAGCTCCTCGCGCAGCGCCTGGCGCGCGGCGTCGGGGTCGGTGATGCCCTCGACGCGGACGCGTGTGCGGAGCCGGTCGACGAGCTCGGTCGTCGGCCCGACACCGACGTCGGCGGCGAGGAGCGTGTCCTCGAGCTCCTCCCAGGCGGCGTCGTCGAGGTCGGCCCGACCGAGCACCGCCAGGAGCCCGCGGCCGAGCGAGGAGTTGGAGCGGGCCAGTCTCGCGCGCAGGCGCACCAGGCGACCCTGCGCCGGCTCGGGGCGCTCGACGGTGGTCGTCGGTGCCGCGGGGGTGGGCGCGGGCGACCGGTCCTTCTCGTCGGCCGGCACCTCCTCGAACGGCGGCTCCTCGTCCTCCGACGGGAGGTGGGGCTCCGGGTGCTCGGGGTGCTCGATGTACTCCTCGGTGATCGCGTCGAGGTCGCGCGGGGGCGGGAGCTCGCCCCGACCACGGCGCACGAGGAGGGCGGCCCCGCCACCGAGGACGACGACGGCGACGGCGATGAGGGCGACGAGCAGCTCGGTGTTGGTCACCGGACCACCCTAGGACGTCGGTGCAGGGAGGGCTGCAGGTCGACCCGCTGCGGGTACCGGGCGACGACCTCGGGGGCGTGCGACACGACGACGACCGTGTGCTCGGGAGCCAGGGCGTCGACGTCGTCGAGCAGGGCCCGGGCCGTCTCGGCGTCGAGGTGCTCGGTCGGCTCGTCCAGCACGAGGACGCGGTGCCCCGCGAGGAGCATGCGGGCGAGGCCGAGCCGCTGCCGCTCCCCGCCGGAGACGCGCGAGCCTCCCTCGCCGAGCACGGTGTCGAGGCCATCGGACCACGAGGCGACCGTGTCGGCGAGCCGCACGCGGCCGAGCGCACGCCAGAGCGTGGCGTCGTCGGCGCGGGGATCGGCGACGCGCAGGTTCTCGCGCACCGTGGTGTCGAACAGCACGGTGTCCTGCTGCATCCAGCCGACCACGGCGCGCACCCGCTCGCGGTCGAGGTCGAGCAGGTCGACGCCGCCCAGGCGCACCGTGCCGCTCCTGGCGGCGACGAGCCGTGACAGCGTGGCCGCGAGCGTGCTCTTGCCCGACCCGCTGGGACCGGTGACGACCACCCGGGCCCCCTCGGGCACGTGCACGGTGAGGTGCTCCACGAGGTCGGTGTCCCAGCCCAGCGCGACGTCGTCGAGCTCCAGGGCGAAGCCGTCGGGCAGGGAGGCACCGTCGACCGGTGCCGGCATCGGGTCGGCACCGTCCTCCAGCGCGGCGAGCCGGTCGCGCGCGGCCCGCACCCGTGGTCGCAGCCGCTCGGCCTCCGCCACGGCGTCGAGCACGTCGACCAGCCCCACCGGCGCGAGGAGCAGCACGCCGACGAGCGGACCGGTGAGGCCCGCGTCGGCCGTGAGCAGGGCGGTCGCGAGGACGCAGCCGGCGCAGGAGACGAGCACCACGAGCGACCCGAGACCCCCTGCCCAGGCGCGTCGCCGGTCCTGGCGGGCGAGCGCGTCGACGGCAGCGTGCGCGCGGACGTCACGGCCGCGGGCCGACCCGTACGCGACCAGGTCGGGCGCGGCCAGCACGAGCTCGGTCACGTCGGGCGAGAGCTCCGTCGGTGCGCGGTCCTCGGCGCCGGCCAGGCGCGGGACGAGGAGACGTGCCGCCAGCAGCGCGACCGCGGCGTACCCGGCGAGCGCCACGCCCGCCGCGGGCAGCACCAGCGCGACGACGGCGACCGTGACCGCGCACGTGACGAGCGCCGACACCCACGGCAGCCGCAGGCGGAGCAGACCGTCCTGCAGCGCCTCCACGTCGGCGACGACCGTGCGGACGACCTCGCCGCGACGCGTGGCACCGGCCGTCGGCATCACCCGGGCGAGCCCCTCGTAGGACCGCACCCGGTGGTCGATGCCCCGGGCGAGGGCGGCGTCGTGGGTCAGCAGCCGCTCGGCGTAGCGCAGCGCGGCGCGGGCGACCCCGAACATCCGCACCGACGTGACGGCGACGATGAGGTAGAGCACCGGCGGCTGCTCCGCCGCTCGGACGACGAGCCACCCCGACGTGAGCAGCAGGCCGAGCGAGCTCAGCTGCGCGAGCACGCCGAGCGCGCCGCCGGCGGCCAGCCGCGTGCGCGACGACGCCAGCACCCGCGACCGGCGGCTCACGGTGCCACCTCGCCCACCGTGGCGCCGACCGGACGGGCGACGCGGAGCTCCCGCGACGCGGCCGCCACCGTCTCCGCACGGTGGGCCACGACGAGCACCGTCACGTCGCCCGACTCCTGCAGGCGGCAGAGCGTGCCCAGCACCGTGCTCTCGCGCTCCGCGTCGAGACCGGCGGTCGGCTCGTCCATCAGCACGAGCCACGCTCCGCCGTCGCGCACCCTCAGCAGGGCCCGCGCGACCGCGACGCGGCGCCGCTCCCCCGCCGACAGCGCCTGCCCCTGCTCACCGACCTCGCGCCCGGGCGCGAGGTCGGCCGCGCCGGCGTCGACGAGCGCCGAGCGCACCGCCTCGTCCGAGGCGGCCGGGTGGCCGAGCCGGACGTTGTCCGCGACGGTCCCGGCGAGCAGGTGGGGGTCCTGCGGGACCCAGGCCACCTGCCGCCGCCACTCATCCGGGTCGAGCTCGGCGACGGGCATGCCGCCGACGCGGACCGAGCCGCTCGTCGGCAGCGCGAAGCCGAGCAGCACGGCGAGCAGCGTCGACTTGCCGGCACCGGACGGCCCCGTCACGGCGAGGAACTCGCCGGGCTCCAGCGTGAGTCCGGGCAGCGTCAGGGCGGGCTGCTCACGCCCGGGGTGGACGACGACCAGGTCGCGCACCTCGACCGGCGCCGGACCGTGCACCAGCAGGTGGCCCGTCCGTCGCTCTCCGTCGAGGAGCGTGAGCGCCTCGTCGGCCGCCGCCAGGCCCTGGGTGCTGTCGTGGAAGAGCGTGCCGAGCCGACGCAGCGGCAGGTACGCCTCCGGGGCGAGCACGATGACGAGCAGCCCGGTCGCGAGGTCGAGGTCGCCGGTCACGAGCCGCAGCCCGGCGGCGACCGCCACGAGCGCGACGGACAGCGTCGAGAAGAGCTCGAGCACGAACGACGACAGGAACGCGGTGCGCAGCGAGGTCATGGTCGCGCGACGGTGCCGCTCCCCCACCTCACGGAGCCCGCGCCCCGAGTCGCGGCCGAAGCCGGTCAGCACGGTCAGACCGGCGAGCACGTCCGAGAAGTGTCGACCGAGCCGCTGCAGCTCGGCCCAGCGACCGTCGAGCCGGTCTCGCGTGACCATGCCGACGAGCACCAGGAAGGTCACGACGAGCGGCAGCGTCAGCACCACGATGAGAGCCGAGAGCGGGTCGACGGCCAGCAGCGTGAGCACCACGGCCCCGGGGACGAGCGCGGTGAGCACCACCTGCGGCAGGAACCGGGCCACGTAGCCGTCGAGGGCGTCCAGGCCGGTGTCGAGCAGCGTGGCGACGCGTGCGCTCGACGGCGCGGGGCCGGTGCGCCGCTGGTCGAGCACCGCGTCGACGAGGTCGTGGCGCAGCCCGGCCTTGACCGCCGCCGCGGCGCGGGTGCCCGTGGTCGCCTGGGCCCACGCGAGCACGCCGCGCGCGGCCACGACCCCCGCGAGCGCCACGGCGGTCGCGGCGAGGGAGGTCGGCGTGACGCCGTCGACGAGGGCGACGACCGTGGCCGAGAGGAGCCAGGCCTGCCCGACGACGGCGACCGCGGCCGCCAGACCGAGCAGCACGGTGGCGACGAGGAAGCGCCGCACGGGTCGGGACCGGCGCAGCAGCCGGGGGTCCAGGGGTCTCATGTCCGCAGCGTCCCGTTCTCGAGCGCGCTCAGGAGGTGGGGGCGAGGACGTCGTCGGGGATGTGGTGCGTCCCGATCCGCCGCCGGAACACCCAGTAGGACCACGCCTGGTAGCCGACGACCAGGGGCGTGAAGGCCGCCGCGACCCACGTCATGATGGTCAGCGTGTACGGCGTCGACGCCGCGTTCGTCGTCGTCAGGCTCCAGGCCGGGTCGAGCGAGGAGACCATGACGTCGGGGAACAGTGCCGTGAAGAGCATGACGACCACGGCGGCGATGGACAGGGCGGTGCCGACGAAGGCCCAGCCCTCGCGGCGGGCCGAGGCGGCCGCGAGACCGACGGCGAAGCACGCGACGGCCACGGCGCCGGCCGCCCAGACGACGGCGTCCCCGTCACGACCTGCCGTCCAGACGACGAACACCGTGGCCAGCACCGCCGCGACGACCCCGACCCGCAGGGCCAGGACGCGCGCCCGCTCCCGGATGTCGCCGACCGTCTTCAGCCCGACGAAGACGGCACCGTGCACGAGGAACACGCTGAGCGTGACGAGGCCACCGAGCAGCGCGTAGGGATTCAGCAGGTCCACGACAGAGCCGACGAACTCCTTGTCGGCGTCGATCGGCACGCCGCGGACCAGGTTGGCCAGCGCGACGCCCCACAGCACCGCGGGCACCACCGATCCGATGAGGATGCCGACGTCGCAGCGACGCTTCCAGACCATCGCGGGGCGCTTGCTCCGGTACTCCAGCGCGACGATGCGCAGGATGAGCGCGACGAGGATGACGAAGAGGGGCAGGTAGAAGCCGCTGAACAGCGTGGCGTACCACTCCGGGAACGCCGCGAACGTGGCGCCGCCGGCGACGATGAGCCACACCTCGTTGCCGTCCCACACCGGGCCGATGGTGTTGAGCAGCACGCGCCGCTCCTTCTCGTCGCGCGCCAGCACAGCGGTGAGCATGCCGACGCCGAAGTCGAAGCCCTCGAGCACGAGGTAGCCGATCCACAGCACGGCGATGAGCACGAACCAGACGGTGGTGAGCTCCATGACGGTCTCCTGGTGCAGGTGGTGGGGCGGGTCAGTAGGCGAACGCGAGCGGGGCGTCCGGGTCGTCGACGAGCTCGGGCGGGTCGGCGTCCGGCAGACCCTTGCGGATGTAGGTGAGCAGGAGGCGGAACTCCACGACGGCGAGCGCCGCGTAGAGCGCGGCGAAGCCCACGAGCGTCGTGAGCGCCTCACCCGCGCTGACGCCCGGCGACACGCCGGCGGACGTCTCCATGAGCCCGAACACGACCCAGGGCTGGCGACCCATCTCGGTGAAGATCCACCCGAACGAGCTCGCCGCGAGCGGCAGGAACGGCAGGACGACGGCGGTGCGGAGCAGCCAGCGACCCTCCCACGTGGCGAGCGACGGCAGGCGCCGTCGTCGGGTGGCCCAGAGCATCCAGGCGCCACCGACCATCGCGAGCCCGCCCGCGGTGATCATCGCGCGAAACGTCCAGTAGGTGACCGGGATGTTCGGGGCGTAGTCGCCGGGTCCGAACCGCTGCTCGTACTCCGCCTGGAGGGAGTCGATCCCGCGGACCTCGCCGTCCCAGGTGCCGGTGCCCAGGAACGAGAGCAGCCGCGGGATCTTGACCTCGAACAGCGGCTCGCTGCCGTCCAGGGTGCCGACGGTCAGCAGCGAGAACGACGCGGGCGCCTCGTCCTCGTAGAGTCCCTCCGCGGCCGCCATCTTCATCGGCTGGACCTCGGTCATGACCTTGCCCTGGAAGTCGCCGGAGACCATCGTCCCGGCGCCGGCGACGAGCAGCACGACGGCACCCAGGCGCACGGCGGTGCGGAACGCCTCGCGCTCCTCCTCGTCGTCGCGGCGCGCGCCCCGGAGCATCTGCCAGAGCCCGACGCCGGCGACCACGGCACCGCCGACCATGAAGCACGCGAAGATCGTGTGCGGGAAGGTCACGAGCACGACCTTGTTGGTCATCACCGCCCAGAAGTCCGTGAGCTCGGCCCGGCCGGACTCCTCGTTCATGCGGTAGCCGACCGGGTTCTGCATGAACGAGTTGGCGGCCAGGATGAAGTAGGCCGACAGCACGGTGCCGATCGCCGCGAGCCAGATGCAGGCCAGGTGCACCGCCGGCCTGAGCCGGTCCCAGCCGAAGATCCAGAGGCCGAGGAAGGTCGACTCGAGGAAGAACGCCAGAAGGCCCTCGATGGCCAGCGGCGCCCCGAAGACGTCGCCGACGAACCGTGAGTAGTCGCTCCAGTTCATGCCGAACTGGAACTCCTGGACGATGCCCGTCGCGATGCCGAGCGCGAAGTTGATGAGGAAGAGCTTGCCGTAGAAGCGCGTGAGCCGGAGGTACTTCTCGTTCCCCGTGCGGTGCCACGCGGTCTGCAGCATGGCGACGAGGAAGACCAGCCCGATCGTGACCGGGACGAAGAAGAAGTGGTAGACGGTCGTGATGCCGAACTGCCACCGGGCGATGTCGAGCGCTTCCATGCGACGCCTCCGCTGCGTGAACTACTACGTGCCGTAGTAACTACTACCGAGCGTAGGACTTGTCGTGTCGTCCCGGCAAGCCGAACTCCTACATGGCGTAGTAGATTAGGTCACATGGCCCCGTCCTCCCGCTCCCTCGGCTCCCTCGAGCGCTCCGTCATGGACGTCCTCTGGCGCGCCTCCAGCGCCCTGACCGTCCGCGAGGTGCAGGAGCAGCTCGAGGCGGGCGGTTCCGCCGACCTCGCCTACACGACCGTCATGACGGTGCTCGACCGGCTGGGCGCCAAGGAGATGGTGAGCCGGGAGCGCGACGGTCGCGCGTTCCGGTACACGGCGGCGCTCTCGCGCGAGGCCGCCACGGCCGAGCTCCTGAACGCCACGCTCGACAGCTCGGGCGACCGCACCGCCGCCCTCGTGCACTTCGCGCGCACGGTCGACCCGGCCGAGGCCGCGGCGCTGCGCGCGGCGCTGGAGGAGATCGAGGCGCCGGGCACGCCATGACGCCCCTGCTGCTCGGCGCGATCGGCCTCGCGCTGGCCCTTCCGGTCCCCGCGCTGCTCTCGCACGCGGCGTGGCCCCGGCTCGCGCCCGCTGCCGGCATCGTGCTGTGGCAATCGCTCGCCCTCGCGGCGGTCCTCGCCATCTCCGGGGCGGCGCTCTCCACCGCGCTCTGGCTCGTGACCGACCCGGACCCCGCCCCGTGGCGCGTGGTGCTGCACGTGCTGATCATGGGCATCGGCGTCCTGGTCTGGGCACGCTTCTGGTGGGCCGCCTGGCACGTGTGGAGCGAGACGTCGCAGCGCCGCGCCCGGCACCGCGAGCTCGTCGACCTGCTGGGCGAGCCGCACGGTGCCCTGCCCGCCGTGCGCGTGCTGGCCGAGCAGACGCCGGTGGCCTACTGCATCCCCCGGCTGCGCGACCCCCGCGTCGTCATCTCCAGCGGTGCGGTGGCCTCGCTCGACGACGAGGCGCTGCAGGCGGTGCTCGAGCACGAGCGCTCGCACGTGCGCACGCGGCACGACCTCGTGCTCGAGGCGTTCGGCGTCCTGCATCGGGCGTTCCCCCGCGTCCTGCGCACCGACGCGCCGCTGCGTCAGAGCCAGGTCATGGTCGAGCTCATGGCCGACGACGCCGCCCGTCGGATCACGGGCGACCGTCCTCTCGCCCGCGCGATCGTCGCGCTCGCGGGCGGCTCCACGCCGGCCGGTGCCCTGGGGGCCGGCAGCGACGCGCTCGTGCGCCTCGAACGGCTGCGCGACCCCGCCTCACCTCGCGCGCGTCGCGCCTCGGCCGTCGCGTCCGGCGTCGTCTCGGCCGTCGTCCTCGTCGTGCCGACGGTCTTCGTGGCGGTGCCGTGGCTCTACCACGCCGTCGAGGTGCTGCTCACCCGCTGAGGTGCGCTCAGCGGCGGAACAGCCGGCGCAACAAGCCGCCCGTGCGCCGCTCCGACGCCTCGGGCGTCGCCGCCGGCACCGGCTCGTCGTCCTGCACGTCGACCACGTCGAGGTCGACGTGCACACCCAGCAGCGAGCCGTCGGCGGCCAGCGTCCGCCAGACACGGTAGACGCCGTCGCCCCACCCCGAGCTCGACAGCACGACGTTCTCGCCCGCGGTCGCGCGGGGCAGCACGACGTCGATGCCGTGGCGGTGGACGCCGTCGTCCGGGTAGTGCAGCAGGTCGATCCAGCCCTCGAAGACCTCGTCGTACCAGGTCGAGCGGTCCTCGGGCATGCCCCGCTCGACGCTCGCGGCGTCGGCAAACCCGACCACGCCCGCGTCGACGGGGACGTCCCGCGCGGCCGCTCGCTCCACGACCGCGGGCTCGCCCTCCGCCAGCACGAGCGACAGGTAGGCCACACGCACGTGCGAGCCGTCCTGCGCGTCGGAGACGTCGGCCAGGGTCATCGCCACCGGGTGGTCGCCCGCGGGCACGTCGACCAGCACGCCCTCCCCCAGGTTCACCAGGGAGTCGCTCACCTCGAGCCGCCCGCTCGGCAGCCGCAGCACTCCGAGTCGCTGCACGTCCAGGGTCCGCGGGCCCTCGTCGGTCTCGACGACACCGGTGCGCAGGGCGTGGAAGTGCTGGAGGTCCATGGCGTCCAGCCTGCCAGGAGCAGCCGGCGTCGCGCCAGGGTCAGGTGAGCGGGGCGAGGGCGGCCCGCACGAGGTCGGGCACGGGGGTGACCGTCCGGTCGGCGCCCGCGACGTACACGTGGACGAACCGCCCGACCGCGGCCGGCGCGTCGGACTCGCCCTGGAACAGGCCGATCTCGTAGACGACGCTGGACGTGCCGAGCCGCGTCACCCGCAGCCCCGCCTCCACGTCGGCCGGGAAGCGCAGCTCGCGCAGGAAGCGGCACCCCGTCTCGGCCACCACGCCGTAGGCGTCGAGCGTGCGCGGGTCGGCGCCGCCCAGCTCCTGGGCCCGCTCGATGAGGTAGCCGTTCACCGCGGTGTCGAAGTAGGAGTAGTACACGACGTTGTTGACGTGCCCGTACACGTCCTCGTCCGCCCACCGCGTCGTGATGCGGCGCAGCACCGGGAAGTCGCCGCGGCGGGGCTCGGCGTGCTCCTGCACGGTCACGCGGTCTCGTCCTCGCGCAGCCGCTGGCTGATGACGGTCGTGACGCCGTCGCCGCGCATCGAGACGCCGTAGAGCGCGTCGCCGACCTCCATCGTCCGCTTCTGGTGGGTGATGACGATGAGCTGGGAGTTCGCGCGCAGCTCCTCGTAGATCTCCAGCAGGCGACCCAGGTTCGTGTCGTCGAGCGCGGCCTCGACCTCGTCGAGGATGTAGAACGGGCTCGGCCGGGCCTTGAACAGGGCCACCAGGAACGCGACGGCGACGAGCGAGCGCTCACCACCGGACAGCAGCGACAGCCGCTTCACCTTCTTGCCCGGCGGACGCGCCTCGACGTCGATGCCGGTCGTCAGCATGTCGTCGGGGTCGGTGAGCAGGAGACGCCCCTCGCCGCCCGGGAACAGGCGCGAGAACACGTCCTCGAACGCCGCGGACACGTCGACCCACGCCTCGCTGAACACCTGCTGCACCCGCTCGTCGACGTCGGCGACGATGTCGAGCAGGTCCTGTCGGGTGCGCTTGAGGTCGTCGAGCTGCTCGGACAGGAACTGGTGGCGCTCCTCGAGCGCCGAGAACTCCTCCAGCGCGAGCGGGTTGACCTTGCCGAGCATGGCCATGGCCCGCTCGGCCGCACGCAGTCGTCTCGTCTGCTCGGCCCGGTCGAAGGGGCGACCGGCGGACTCCTCCTCGGCGTCCTCCTCGGGGCTCTCGTGGGCGGGGCTGCCCTCCTCGGCGCTCTGCTGCACGTCGGGGGCGGGCGGCGGCACGAGCTGGTCGGGACCGTACTCCGCGACCAGCGCCTCGACCTCGATGCCGAGCTCCTCCAGCGCACGCGCCTCGAGCGCCTCGAGCCGCAGCCGCTGCTCGGCCCGCGCCATCTCGTCACGGTGCACCGACGTGGTGAGTCCCTGCAGCTCCTCGGACAGGCTGCGCAGCCGGGCCCGCACCTCGCGCAGCTCGCTCTCGCGACCGGTGCGCGACTGCTCGATGCTCGAGCGCAGCGCCGCCGCCTCGGCGAGCGTCGTCTCGAGGCGGGCGAGCGCGACGTCGCCGACCGCGAGCACCGCACGCGCCGTCTCGGCCTCGCGCAGCTGCTGCTCACGCCGCAGCCGGGCCTGGATCCGGGCCTCGCGCTCCGCGGCGGCCGACGCCACCAGCGCCGTCGCCTGGCCCTCGAGCGCACGAGCACGCTCCTCGTTGGTCCGCAGGACGAGCCGGGCGTCGGTCTCGGCCCGACGCGCCGTGGACGCACGGTCGGCCAGCTCCTCGAGCGCCGACGTGTCGGGCTCCTCGTCCGGAGCCTCCTCCGCCTGCGCCAGGCGCACCTCCAGGTCGGCCAGGCCGCCCAGGTCGCGCTCGTGGGCCTCCTGCGCCGCGGCGATCGCGGCCGTCAGGCGCTCGGCCTCGCCCTTCGCGGCACGCGCCGTGGACCCCAGCTGGCCGAGGGACTCCGCGACCGCCGACATCTCCGCGTCCGACTCGTGCAGGCGTTCCAGCGCGGCGTCGACCCTCGCCTTGGCGGCGGTCCGCTCCTGCGCCACGCGCTGGCCGTCGAAGCGCAGCGTCTCCAGCGTGCGCTCGGCCGTCTCGAGCTCCTCACGCGCCTGGTCGATCGCCGCCTGCACCTCGAGCAGGCTCTGCTGCGACGTCGACCCGCCGGAGGCGAAGTGCGCCCCCAGCACGTCGCCGTCACGGGTCACCGCGGTCACGTCGGAGGCCTGGGCCACCAGGGCACGTGCCGCTGCGAGGTCGTCGACCACGGCCACCTTGAAGAGCAGCCGCCGCAGCGCGGCGACGAGCGTGGCAGGCGGCTCGACGACGTCGACCGCGTAGGTCGCGCCCTCGGGCAGACCCGGCCAGTCGCGGTCGTCGACGTCGGCCTCGCCACCGAGCAGAAGACCGGCGCGGCCGAGGTCCTCGGACTTGAGCAGCTCCATGGCGGTGACGGCGGTGTCGACGTGGTCGACCGCGACCGCGTCCGCGGCGGATCCGAGGGCCGAGGCGATGGCGGCCTCGAACCCGGGCCGCACGGTGAGCAGCGCCGCCACCGACCCCAGCAGGCCGCTGATCTCGTCCGAGGCGGCCAGCAGTGCGCCGGCGCCGTCCTTGCGGGCCAGGCCGGTCTCGAGCGCCTCGACGCGCGCGGCGAGCGCCGCCTGGCGGCGTGACGCGTCCTGCTCCGCCACCTGCAGCTCCCGGGCGCGGCCCTCGACGTCGGCCAGCACCGCCTCGGCGGCCTCCAGCTCCTCGTCGAGCCCCGACTCGCCCTGGCTCAGGCCGGCGATCTCGCCCTCGCGGGCCGCGAACGCCTTCTGCGCCTCCTCGGCGCGGCGCAGCGCCTCGTCGCGGGCGGCACCGAGCCGCTCGACCTCGGCGTCGGCGGCCTCAGCACGGCTCTTGAGCGCGTTGACCTGGCCGCGCAGCCGGGCGAGGCCCTCGCGACGGTCGGCCGCCGCCCGCAGGAGACCGGCGACGCGCCGCTCCTCCTCGCCGTACGTGGCCTCGGCCTCGGTGCGCTCGGCCACGACGGCCTCCAGGGCGGCGCGCGCCTCCTCCACCGAGGTCGTCATGGCACGGTGCTGCTCCTCGACGCGACGCGCCTCGGCCTCCAGCTCCTCCGGGTCGCGGCCGGTCGGCCGGTCGTCGGACTCCACCGCGGCCAGGCGCACCCGCTCGGTGGCGAGGCCGGACGTGCCGCGCAGCCGCTCCCGCAGGCCCGACAGGGCGTACCAGGTCTCCTGGGCGGCCGACAGCGCGGGCGAGTCCTCGCGCAGGCGGTCCTCGAGCTCGGTCTCCTGCTGGCGTGCGGCGGCCACGGCGTGCTCGACGGCGGCCCGACGCTCCTTGAGCGCCGCCTCGTCGGCCATCTCCTCCGCGATCGTCGTGCGGGCCGTGACGATGTCGTCGGCCAGCAGCCGGGCGCGGGCGTCGCGGACGTCGGCCTGGATGGTGACCGCCCGGCGGGCCACCTCGGCCTGGCGGCCGAGCGGCTTCAGCTGGCGGCGCAGCTCGGTCAGCACGTCCTGCAGCCGCGTGAGGTTGCCCTGCGTCGCGTCGAGCTTGCGCAGCGCCTTCTCCTTGCGCTTGCGGTGCTTGAGGACCCCGGCCGCCTCCTCGACGAAGCCGCGCCGGTCCTCCGGCGTCGCGCGCAGCACGGAGTCGAGCTGGCCCTGGCCGACGATGACGTGCATCTCGCGACCGATGCCCGAGTCGCTCAGCAGCTCCTGCACGTCGAGCAGACGGCAGCTGGTGCCGTTGATGGCGTACTCGGAGCCGCCGTTGCGGAACATCGTGCGCGAGATCGTGACCTCGCTGTACTCGATGGGCAGGGCGCCGTCGGTGTTGTCGATGGTGAGGACCACCTCGGCCCGACCCAGCGGCGGGCGCCCCGACGTGCCCGCGAAGATGACGTCCTCCATCTTGCCGCCGCGCAGCGACTTCGCGCCCTGCTCGCCCATGACCCAGGCGAGGGCGTCGACGACGTTGGACTTGCCGGAGCCGTTCGGCCCCACGACGCAGGTGATGCCGGGCTCCAGCTCGAGCGTGGTGCTGGACGCGAACGACTTGAAGCCGCGCAGCGTGAGGCTCTTCAGGTACACGCGCTCACCCTAGTGCGTCGGCGCGGCAGGCCCGCCGACGCGCGGCGGTGTCCCCGCGCGGGGACTCAGTGCGAGAGCGGCTCGAGCAGGTCGCCGGCGGTGACCTGGTCGACACGCTCGGCGAGGGTGCGCAGCAGGCCGTCGTTCTCGACGTTGAGGCGCAGCACCTCGGCCTCGAGGTCCGCGACCCGACGTCGGAGTCGGGCGGTCTCGTGCAGCTGGTCGACGGTGGGTCCACCGACGAATCCGACGAGGGCCTTGGCCATGGATGTTCCTCCGCAGGAGATCGCGGCTCCGGCGCAGGTGCCGGGCGGCGGGACGGGTGGTGCAGCGGGCGGCTGCGTCTCACAGTGTCCCACCGTCGACCGCGGCCGGTCAAACAGGTTACCGGCAGCCCGTCCTACAGTGACCGGCGTGGACGCATCACTCTTCCGGCCGGCCGACGAACCGTGGACACCTGTCTCACCGGCGCTCACCACCCACCGTCGACTCACCATCACCCTGCCCCTGCTGGGCCTCGCCGCGCTGGCCGGCGCTGCAGCGGCCACGAGCCCGTCCTGGCCGGTCGCACTCGGCTGGACCGTGCTCATGTCCGTCGTGGCCGGCGCCCTGCTCGTCGGGTCGTTCTGGACGTGGTGGTGGGCCGACCGCAACCGGCGGTCGTGGGGCTGGTCGGAGTCCGAGGACGACCTGCTCGTCACCTCGGGCGTCATGTTCCGCCGGCTCGTCGTCGTGCCGTACGGCCGGGTGCAGTTCGTCGACGTGGAGGCAGGCCCCGTGGAGCAGCGCCTCGGCATCGCGCACGTCACGCTGAACACGGCCAGTACGCAGACGGCGGCCGAGATCCCGGGGCTGCCTGCGGAGGAGGCACGCCGTCTGCGCGACCGGCTGACCGACCTGGGACGGGCCCACGATGCCGGCGTCTGAGCTCACCCCCGACCCGAGCGAGGCCACGCCCCCGGACAGGACGGACGCCGCGCAGCTTCGGCGCGGACGACGGACCCACCCGTTGAGCGGCGCGGTGCAGGGAGCCATGTGGGCCGGGGTGGTCATCATCGCCGCCAACCTGCCGTCGCTCAAGGAAGAAGTCGTGCCCGACGGCCCGTGGTGGCTGGGACTGCTGGTCATCGCCGGCGGCGGGCTGGTGGTCGGGGAGGTGCTCGGGTTCCTCTCCTGGTGGTTCACCCGCTTCGTCATCGACGACGCGGAGCTGCGCATCGACAGCGGTGTCCTCACCCGCCGGTCGCGTCGGGCTGCGTTCGAGCGCATCCAGTCCGTCGATGTCGTGGAACCCCTGCTCGCCCGGATGGTCGGCCTGGCGGAGGTCCGCGTCGACCTGGCGGGCGGCGACGAGTCGCGGCTTGCCGTGCGGTTCCTGCCCCTCGACGAGGCCCGGGCGGTACGCCGTCTGCTGCTGCGTCAGGCCCACGGGGTGCCCGGCGCGGCTCTCGACCGCCCCGACGGGGACCACTCCGTCGACGACGAGCTCGACGCCGGCGAGCTGATCACCCGTGTCACACCTGATCGCACGCTGCTCGGTGCACTGCTCAGCCTCGACCTGCTGCTGGCGCTCGCTGCGCTGGGTGCCATCCTGCTCTCCACCCTCGGGTTCGGCGCACCGCTGCTGGTGCTCGGCGGCGTGCTGCCCGCGCTCTCGTGGGCCGGGTCGGTGGTCGTGCGCCGCGTAGTGGCCGAGTGGGGGTTCGTCCTCTGGCGCACACCGCACGGGCTGCGCATCGAGCGCGGGCTGCTCTCGCTGACCGCGCAGACCATCCCCTACGCCCGGGTCCAGGGCGTGGCCGTCGTGGAGCCCGTCCTCTGGCGACGTCTCGGGTGGTGCCGGCTCGAGGTCGACGTGGCCGGGCGGGCGGGCTCCGACGACGGCGCCCTGGACACGACGCTGCTGCCGATCGCCGACCGGGCGCTCGCCGCGGCGCTCGTGGCCGAGCTCGTGCGGGACGGCGGCCCGGACGCCGAGGTCGTCACGGTCCGGGCGAGTCGGCGTTCGTGGCCGTTCTCGCCGGTCGGCTGGCGCTTCCGATCACTGTCCTTGGCCCCGCGTCGCGCCTCCTCCTCCACCGGCTGGCTGCAGCGACGCACCAGCCACGCACCACTGGCCAAGGTGCAGTCCTTCGCCCTGCGCCAGGGACCGCTCCAGAGGCTGCGCAGCCTCGCCAGCGTCGAGCTGCACACTCCCGACGGACCGGTCGACGTCGACGTGCACCACGTCGAGGCGGCACGGGCACGCGAGGTCCTGCTCAGCGCCGTCGAGGTGGCGCGGGACGAGCGGGCGCAGACGGTCGCGGGGTCAGCCCCCGCTGGACGCGTCCTCGGCGCCGACGTCGACGGTGCCGACGAGATCCCGTGAGCTGAGCCAGCCGTCCGGGAGGGCCACCGTGCGCGGACTGCCCTGACGGCCCCGGGGGGTGCCCAGCTCGGCCACCGGGTAGGGCTCGTCGGGGTCGAGGTCGGCCAGCAGCGCGTCGAGGGCGGCGTAGGAGGACACCCCGCCGAGCTCGCTGCGCACGCGCGACCCCGCCGGGAAGCCCTTGAGGTACCACGCGACGTGCTTGCGGAACTCCACGCAGCCCCGCTCCTCGCCGAGCCAGTCGCCCAGGAGCTCCGCGTGGCGTCGCATCACGGCGGTGACCTCGCCGAGGGTCGGGAGCACGGGCCCCGACGCGTCGGGCGACGGCCCGAGCGCCGCGGCGAGGTCGCGGAACAGCCAGGGCCGGCCCAGGCACCCGCGTCCGACCACGACACCGTCGCAGCCGGTGCTCCGCATCATGCGGACGGCGTCGTCAGCCTCCCAGACGTCGCCGTTGCCGAGGACCGGGATCGAGACGGCCGCCTTCAGCTCGCCGATGGTCTCCCAGCGCGCGTGGCCGGAGTAGTGCTGGGCGGCGGTGCGCGCGTGCAGGGCGATCGCCGCACAGCCGGTGTCCTCGGCGATGTGCCCCGCGTCGAGGTAGGTCAGGTGGTCCTCGTCGATGCCGAGGCGCGTCTTCATGGTCACGGGGACGCCGTACGGCTGCGCGGCCGCCACGGTGGACTCCAGGATGCGACCGAGCAGGTTCGCCTTCCACGGCAGCGCCGCTCCCCCGCCCTTGCGGGTGATCTTGGGCACCGGGCAGCCGAAGTTGAGGTCGACGTGCTCGACGCCGTGGTCGGCGCACAGCACCTCCACGGCACGGCCCATCACGTCGGGGTCGACACCGTAGAGCTGCACCGAGCGCACGGACTCGTTGTCAGCGAACGTCAGCATCGACAGGCTCGTCGCGTCACCCTCGACCAGCCCGCGCGAGGTGATCATCTCGCAGACGTACAGCCCGGCTCCCTGCTCCGCGCACAGCCGGCGGAAGGCGACGTTCGTGACGCCCGCCATCGGCGCGAGCACCACCGGGACCTCGACCTCGAGGTCGCCGAGGCGCAGCGGACGCGCGCGGAGGACGTCGGTCGCGCCCTGCGTGCCCTTCGCGGTGGTGGACGCCCCCGGGGTGGTCGTGGTGGTGGTCGTGGTCATCGTCGACCAGTGTCCCAGACGCACGCAGGGCCGGCGCCCGACCGTCGTCGGGCACCGGCCCTGGTGCGCTCCCCACGACCGGCGCGGCCCGAGCGGGAGAGGCTCGGTCCGGTCCGACCGGGCGACGTCCGGCCGGACGCATGGGAGAGACGTCCGGCGCCGCCTCGGCCGTGGCGCCGTGGGGAGGCTGCCCCGCACAGCACGGGGCCGCGTCCATCCTTACCCGGGCGGACGGGTCACGGAACCTCAGCGCGGAAAGAACATTCTGAGAACGAGAAAGAACATTCGCTCGAGGGTCGACGGACCGCCGTTCAGCCCTTCGGGCGCCAGCGGACGGCCGACGCGGCGTCGCCCGGCTGGAGGTCGACCGACCGCAGCGACGTCCCCCGCGGCAGCAGGTAGATGAAGCACAGGTCGGCGCTGGCCCCCGCGAGGAAGCGCTTCGGCAACGCCGACGACGGGCACGGCCGGAACCGCCCCACGAGCTCGCTGGCGGGGTAGACGACGTCGTCATCCGCGTGCGCGAGCAGCGGCAGCGACGACCCGCCGAGACCGGCGGGGCCGTCGTTGCGCACCGTCGCGTCCACGTAGTAGGGCGTGGCGTCACTACTCTGCTCGTCCAGCGTGAAGAACCGGAAGTCCTTGATGGACCCGCGGCGGACCTTCTCGACCGTGACGGTCACGGCGCTCGCCGCCCCGTCGCCGAGGTCGATCACGACCGTGCCCTCGTCGCCGACGTCGAGCGTGCTGCCCGGGTCGGTCAGCGTGACGCCGTCCGGCACGTCGAAGCCCTTCGGCGACGGAGCCGCCTGCGACGCGTCGTCGGACCGCGAGCACCCGGACAGGCCCAGGGTGAGGACGAGCGCGCCCAGCACCGAGGCCCGCGCGGCGACCGGGAGGGTCGTGCGGCGGGGTCCAGGTGCCGGGTGCGGGCTCACGCCCTGATTGTGGACCGCGGGCGGTTCAGCAGCCCGGCAGACGCGCCGCGAGCCACTCGCGCACCTGGGTCAGGCCGACCCGCTCCTGCTGCATGGTGTCGCGGTCGCGGATCGTGACGGCCTGGTCCTCGAGGGTGTCGAAGTCGACCGTGATGCAGAACGGCGTGCCGATCTCGTCCTGGCGGCGGTACCGCTTGCCGATCGCGGCCGCGTCGTCGAACTCCACGTTCCAGAAGCCGCGCAGCTCCTGCGCCAGGCCCTTGGCCGTCGGCGACAGCTGCTCGTTGCGTGACAGCGGCAGCACCGCCGCCTTGGCCGGCGCGAGCCGCGGGTCGAGCCGCAGCACGGTGCGCTTGTCGACGCCGCCCTTGGTGTTGGGCGCCTCGTCCTCGGCGTAGGCGTCGACCAGGAAGGCCATCATCGAGCGGTTGACGCCGGCCGCGGGCTCGATGACGTACGGCGTGTACCGCTCGCCCGTCGCCTGGTCGAAGTAGGACAGGTCCTTGCCGGAGTGCTTCGCGTGGGTGCTGAGGTCGTAGTCGGTGCGGTTGGCGATGCCCTCGAGCTCGCCCCACTCCGAGCCCTGGAACTGGAAGCGGTACTCGATGTCGACGGTGCGCTTGGAGTAGTGCGACAGCTTCTCCTGCGCGTGCTCGTAGAAGCGCAGGTTCGCGGGGTCCACGCCGAGGTCGGTGTACCAGGCCATGCGGGTGGCCAGCCACTCCTCGTGCCACTGCTCGTCGGTGCCGGGCTTGACGAAGAACTCCATCTCCATCTGCTCGAACTCGCGCGTGCGGAAGATGAAGTTGCCCGGCGTGATCTCGTTGCGGAAGCTCTTGCCGATCTGCGCGATGCCGAACGGCGGCTTCTTGCGCGAGGTGGTCAGCACCTGGGCGAAGTTCACGAAGATGCCCTGGGCGGTCTCGGGGCGGAGGTAGTGCAGGCCCTCCTCGCTGTCGACGGGGCCCAGGTAGGTCTTCATGAGGCCCGAGAAGGCGCGCGGCTCGGTCCAGTGGCCGCGCTCGCCGGTGTCGGGGTCCGGCACCTCGTCCCAGCTCTCCGGCTCGCGGCCGTGCTTGGCCTCGAACGCCTCCCACAGGTGGTCGGCGCGGTAGCGCTTGTGGGTCTTCGTGGACTCCACGAGCGGGTCGGTGAACACGTCGACGTGGCCGGAGGCCTCCCAGACGGGGCGCGGCAGGATCACGGAGGAGTCGAGGCCGACGACGTCGTCGCGGCTCTGCACCATCGAGCGCCACCACTGACGCTTGATGTTCTCCTTCAGCTCGACGCCGAGCGGCCCGTAGTCCCAGGCCGAGCGCGTCCCGCCGTAGATCTCGCCGGACTGGTAGACGAACCCCCGTCGCTTGCACAGGGAGATGACGGTGTCGATCAGGCTCGTGGCCATGGTGAGGCGCTCCGTTTCCGGCTGGGTGTCGGCGGGTCGTGCGCACGTCCGTGGCCGTGCGCTCCCGGTGGACGACCAGCGTATCGACCGTGCGTGGGCCGCCGGACGCCGGTGCGTCCCCCGCACGACGCGAGTGTGACGGGCCAGGCAGTCCACGGATTTGACAATCGTTCCCGCTCGTCTTGACAATCGTTCTCATGGTTCTTCGTCGCACCCGTTCCGCCGTCCTGCTCGCCTCCTGCGCCCTGGTCCTCGCGGCCTGTGGCAGCGGAGGCTCCGGCGACGGCGGCGCGGACGGCAAGCTCTCCGTCGTCACGTCCTTCTACCCGCTGCAGTACGTGACCGAGCGCGTCGCCGGCGACCACGCCGACGTCACGAACCTGACGAAGCCCGGCGGTGAGCCGCACGACCTCGAGCTCAGCCCCAAGCAGGTCGCGTCCGTGCAGGACGCCGACCTCGTCGTCTACCAGGACGAGTTCCAGACCGCCGTCGACGAGGCCGTGAAGGAGGCCGACCGCAAGCCCGGCACCACGGTCGACGCCGCCGACGGTGTCGACCGCATCGAGGAGTCGGAGGAGGCGCACGCCGAGGGCGAGGAGGAGTCGCACGACGACCACGCTCACGGCGACGAGGAGCACGCCGAGGAGGAGCACACCGACGAGGAGGGGCACGGCGAGGAGGGCCACGACCACGGGCACGACCACGGGGGTGTCGACCCGCACCTCTGGCTCGCCCCGACGAACCTCGAGCCGCTGACCGAGCACGTGCGCGACGCCCTCGTGAAGCTCGACCCCGACCACGCCGACGAGTACGAGGCGAACGCCGCGGCCCTCGTCGCCGACCTCCAGAAGCTCGACGGCGAGTACCAGGCCGGGCTCGAGACCTGCAAGATCCGCGACATCGTCACGAGCCACGCCGCGTTCGCCTACCTCGCCCGCGCCTACGACCTCGTGCAGATCCCGATCGCCGGCATCGACCCCGGCACCGAGCCGTCGGCCGCCCAGCTCGCCGAGATCTCCGACCTCGTGAAGCGCGACGGCATCACGACCGTGTTCACCGAGACCCTCGTGAGCCCTGCCGTCGCCCGCACGGTGGCGCGCGAGGCCGGGGTGAAGACGGCTACGCTCGACCCGATCGAGGGACTCACCCAGGACACGTCCGACCAGGACTACCTCTCGATCATGCGCTCCAACCTCGCCGAGCTCCAGAAGGCCAACAGCTGCTCATGACGCACCCCCCACTCGTCCTGCGTGACGTCGAGGTCACGCTGGGCGGTGACCCGGTGCTGCGCGGCGTCGACCTGACGGTCGGGCAGGGCGAGTTCGTCACCCTGCTCGGCTCCAACGGCTCCGGGAAGTCGACGCTCGTGCGCGCGGCGGTCGGCCTCGTGCCCTCGACCGGCACGGTCGAGCTCTTCGGCGAGCCGCTCGCACGCTTCCGCAGCTGGCGCCGCGTCGGCTACGTGCCCCAGCGCTCGGCCGCCTCGACCGGCGTCCCGGCCACCGTGCGCGAGGTGGTCTCCAGCGGTCGGCTGTCCCTGCGTCCGCGCGTCGGCCTGCCCCGACGGTCCGACCGCGAGGCGGTCGTCACCGCGCTGGAGAGCGTCGGCCTCGCCCACCGGGCGTCGTCGCCGCTCGTCGAGCTCTCCGGCGGCCAGCAGCAGCGCGTGGCCATCGCCCGGGCGCTCGCCGGCGAGCCCGAGCTGCTCGTCATGGACGAGCCCACCGCCGGGGTCGACGCGCACCACACCGAGGACCTCGCCGACCTGCTCAGCCAGCTCGCCACGGAGGGCATGACCGTCCTGCTCGTCGCGCACGAGCTCGGCCCGATGCTCTCGCTCGTCGACCGTGCGGTCGTGCTCGACCAGGGTCGCGTGGTGCACGACGGCCCGGTCGACGAGCACGTCGCCGCCGCGCACCAGCAGCACCACGGCGACGCCCACCCGCACACGGGCGACCCCGACCGCGTGCGCCCCCTGCCCGAGGAGGGGGTCTGGTGAGCCTCGACCTGCTCGACTACGAGTTCATGCGGCTCGCCCTCGTGGCCGCGTTCTTCACGGGTCTCGCCGCACCGGCGATCGGGACCTTCATGGTCCAGCGCCGCCTCGCGCTGCTCGGCGACGGCCTCGGCCACGTCGCCCTCACCGGTGTCGCCCTGGGGCTCCTCACCGGGACGGCCCCGGTGCTCACCGCCCTCGTCGTCGCCGTGCTCGGCGCGGTCGTCATCGAGGTGCTGCGCACCTACACGCGCACCAGCGGCGACGTCGCGCTGGCGATGCTGTTCTACGGCGGCATCGCCGCGGGCGTCCTGCTGATCGGCCTCGCCGGCGAGAGCGGCGCGACCCTCAACCGCTACCTCTTCGGGTCCATCACGACCGTCACCGACACCGACGTCGTCGTCGTGAGCGTGCTCGGCGTCGTCGTCGTGGGCCTGTGCCTGCTGCTGTCGCCTCAGCTGTTCGCCGTGTGCCAGGACGAGGAGCACGCGAAGGTCAGCGGCGTGCCGACCCGGCTGTACGGTCTGCTGATCGCGGTCATGGCGGCCGCGACGATCACGGTCGCGATGCGCACGGTCGGCCTGCTGCTGGTGTCCGCGCTGATGGTCGTGCCCGTGGCGGCCGCGCAGCAGGTGGCGCGCAGCTTCCGGCTCACGCACCTGCTGGCCATGGCGATCGGTCTGCTCACCGCGGTGCTCGGCGTCGTCACCAGCTTCGAGGCGAACACCGCGCCGGGACCCACGATCGTCATGCTCGCACTGGGCACGTTCGTGCTGACCACGCTGCTGCGCGGCGTCACCGTGAGCCTGCGTCGCAGACGGTCGGTACGCTCCTCCTGAGGAGGACCATGGTTGACATCCGCAACACCCGACAGCGTCGCGCCGTGAGCGCGGTGCTCGACGAGCTCGAAGGCTTCGCCAGCGCCCAGCAGATCCATGGCGTGCTGGGCCAGCGGGGCGAGAAGGTCGGCCTGTCGACCGTCTACCGCAACCTGCAGGCCCTCGTCGACGCCGAGCAGGTCGACGCGCTGCGCGGCAACGACGGCGAGGTGCTGTACCGGCGCTGCGAGGCCGGCGAGCACCACCACCACCTGGTCTGCCGCTCCTGCGGACGCGCCGTCGAGGTCGCGGGCCCGGCGGTCGAGTCGTGGGCCACGAAGGTGGCGACCGAGAACGGCTTCACCGACGTCGAGCACACGCTCGAGATCTTCGGCACGTGTGCCGACTGCTCCGCGTCCACGTAGTGGTCTCGTGGTCGAGTCCTCGGACCTCCTGACCGGTCCGGCCAGCGTGCTGGAGCCGGCGCAGTGGCAGCTCCGCGCCGCCGCCCACCGCGAGCGCGCCCGCACCTGGACCGTGCCGCACCTCGCCCGTCGCGAACGGCACGAGCCGCACCCCGTCGTCGACTTCCTCTTCGAGTACTACAACCTCTCCCCCGCGCAGCTCGAACGCTGGCACCCCGGCCTCGACGTCGGGCTCGTCGACGCACCGCGGCACGCCGCCCTCGGCGCCTACGTGACACGTGACGGCGTCACGACGGTCGACGCCGGGCGGCTCGCCTCCCGTGTGCGCGGCCTGCGGTGGACCAGGTCGCTGCTGGCGGCCACCCTCGACCGTCCGGCCCGCTACGGCTGCTTCGGCCTGCACGAGTGGGCCATGGTCTACCGCTCCGAGCAGCCCCGCCACGACCTCCCGCTCCGGCTCGGCCGCGGCGGCACCGACGCCGTCGTCGAGGCCCACCCGCTCACCTGCACGCACGTCGACGCGTTCCGCTTCTTCACCCCGGCGGCCGAGCCGCGCAACGCCTGGCAGCTCGGCCGGGAGCACCAGCTCGCGCACGAGCAGCCGGGCTGCCTGCACGCCAACATGGACCTCTACCGGATCGCCTTCCGACTGCTGCCGTTCGTCGAGTCGACGGTCGTGCTCGACGCGTTCGAGCTCGCGCTCGAGATCCGCACCGTCGACATGCAGGCCTCGCCCTACGACATCGGGGCCTACGGGCTCGACCCGGTTCCGGTCGAGACCGCCGAGGGCCGAGCCGAGTACGTGCGTCGCCAACGCGACCTCGCGGCACGGGCGGAGCCGTTGCGACGTGCCCTCCTGGCGGAGGTCGACCGTCTGCTCGCCCACCCGGCCGCCGTCCCGCCCGAGCAGGGCGACGTCCATCGCGGCCAGTAGATTGACCCCCGTGGACGACGACCTGCACGTGCGCGCCGGAGACGAGCTCACCGCCGCCGAGGTCTACGACATCTGGCGGATCCGCGACGTGGTCTTCGCCGTCGAGCAGCAGTGCGACGAGCCCGACGTCGACGGGATCGACCTGCTCCCCACCTGCCACCACCTGTGGTTCGCCGACGCCGACGGACCCACCAGCTACCTGCGGACCTTCACCACCGAGACCGGCGTCCGCAAGGTCGGCCGGGTGGCGACGCGTAAGGACCAGCGCGGCCGCGGGCTGTCGAGCCGGCTCCTGCAGGCCGTGCTCGAGCGGTGGGGCGACGGCGAGGTCCGGCTCGGCGCGCAGGCCTACCTGCACGACTGGTACGCCGGGTTCGGCTTCGAGCGGTGCGGCGAGAACTTCTGGGAGGCCGGCATCGAGCACGTGCCGATGCGGCGGCTCCCCCACGCCTGACGCTCGCGCCCGACGCTCGCGCCGGACCAGCGCACCGGTCAGCGGCCCGCTCCGTCGCCGGCCAGCACGTTGTCGAGCGCCTCCCGCAGGTCGGCGCGGGTGCGCTCCTCGTACTGCGTCACCGCCGTGCGCGCGGCCGTGTACTCCTCGGCGTACTGGAAGCTGCCGCTCTGGCCGGCGTCGAGTCGGGCCGCCAGCGCCTCGGCCTCGGTGATCACGTGGGTGAGGGCACGCCGCACCGCCTCGCGCACCGCGGCGGCGTCGCGGGGAGCCTCCACGGCCTCGAAGCTCGCCAGGGCGGTGCGTATCGGTGGCAGCAGCTGGGCCCGCAACGGCGCTCCGCTCGTGACGAAGGTGCCGGGCGCGAACGCGTTCGGGTCGACCTCGAGCGCCCGACGCGCGGCGGCCAGGTAGCGCTGCGCGGCCCGGGAGTCGACGACCACGGCGTCGAGGCGGTCCATCGCCTCGGTGACGACGGACTGCTCGCGGCGGGCGGCGCCGTAGTCGGGCGAGGCGGCCGCACCCCTGGCCGACGCCTCGCCGAGGGTCGGCACGTCGTCACGGTGCCGCGCGAGCACCCGGGCCACGGCGTCGGGGTCCGTCGCGTCGGCGGCCTCCAGCTCGCGCACCACGACCTCGCGGTAGTGCGAGAGCCGCTCCTCGTAGCGCAGGGCCACCGCGTCGGCACGGTCGACGTCGACCTGTCGCGCGCGGGCGTCGACGACCAGCGCCGCACCGAGCCCGAGGCCCAGGAGCACGGTGGGCGCGAGGACCAGCGCGAGGAGTCGACGTCGGGTCACGCGGTGCCGACCGGGACCCCGTGCCGCCTCAGCCCGTAGGTGAGGGCGTCGACGAGCGCCTCCCACGAGGCCTCGATGATGTTCGCGCCCACCCCGACCGTGACCCACGCGTCCTGCCCGTCGGAGGTCTCGATCAGCACCCGCGTGACGGCGTCGGTGCCGTGGCCCTGGTCGAGGATGCGGACCCGGAAGTCGATGAGGTGGAACCTGGCCACGTCGGGGTAGAGCTGCTCGATCGCCTGGCGCAGGGCGTGGTCGAGGGCATTGACGGGGCCGTTGCCCTCGCCGATGACCGCGAGCCGCTGACCGGCGGCGCGCAGCTTGACAGTCGCCTCCGTGCCGCGCGAGGACTCGGCCAGCACCCGCCAGGACTCGACGTCGAAGTACGAGGGACGCGCACCCTCCATCTCCTCGGCGAGGAGCAGCTCGAACGACGCGTCGGCCGCCTCGAAGGTGTAGCCCTGCTGCTCCATGGCCTTCACGCGCTCGGTGATGCGCGCGAGCCGCTCGGCGTCGCCGGCCACGTCGTACCCGAGCTCGCGACCCTTCAGCTCGATGGTGGCGCGACCGGCCATCTCCGAGACGAGCAGGCGCATGTCGTTGCCCACGAGCGCGGGGTCGATGTGCTGGTACAGGTCGGGGTCGACGCGGATCGCGCTGGCGTGCAGGCCCGCCTTGTGCGCGAACGACGACACACCCGTGTAGGGCTGGCGTGCGGACGGCGGGTAGTTGGTGATCTCCGAGACGGCGTGGGCGATGCGGGTGGCCTCGGCCAGGGCACCCGCCGGCAGCACCTGCATGCCGAGCTTGAGCTCGAGGTTGGCGACGGAGGTGACGAGATCGGCGTTGCCGGTGCGCTCGCCGTAGCCGTTGAGGCAGCCCTGCAGGTGGGTGGCACCGGCGCGCACCGCGGCCATGGAGTTGGCGACGGCGCAGCCGGTGTCGTTGTGCGCGTGGATGCCCAGCCGGGCACCGACGGAGAGGGTGTCGGCCACGACCTCCTCGACCTGGTGCGGCAGCATGCCGCCGTTCGTGTCGCACAGCACGACCACGTCGGCGCCCGCCTCGGCAGCGGTGCGCACGACCTCCAGCGCGTAGGCACGGTCGGCGACGTAGCCGTCGAAGAAGTGCTCGCAGTCGACGAAGACCCGTTGTCCCTCGGCCCGCAGGTGCTCGACGGTGTCGCGCACCATCGCGAGGTTCTCCTCGAGGGTGGTGCGCAGGGCGAGCTCGACGTGCCGGTCGTGGCTCTTGGCGACGAGCGTGACCACGGGGGCGCCCGACTCGCGCAGCGCCGCGACGAGCGGGTCGTCGGCGGCCCGCAGCCCGGCCCGTCGGGTGGCGCCGAAGGCGGCCAGGGTCGCGTGCCGGAGCTCCAGCTCCTTGGCGGCGAGCGCGAAGAACTCGGTGTCCTTGGGGTTCGATCCCGGCCAGCCGCCCTCGATGAAGCCCACGCCCAGGTCGTCGAGGTGGCGCGCCACGTGCAGCTTGTCCTGCACGGAGAGGTTGAGTCCCTCCTGCTGGGCACCGTCGCGCATCGTGGTGTCGTAGACGTGGAAGGCGTCGCTGGTCACGCGCGCCAGTCTACGCAGCGGCCCGCCTAGGATGGGCCCACATGAGCACCCGACCCGTCCCGGTCCCCGCCACGTGCGAGTCGCTGTACGCCGTCATGACGGCCGAGCCGCTCGAGCACGAGGACCACGTGCCGCTGCCGCACGCCGCCCTGCTCCGCGCGCACGGCACGTCGCCGCAGGGTCTCGAGCGGCTGGAGGCACGGCCCCACCAGCTGGTGCTGCAGAGCCAGGCCCCGGTGGCCGAGGCGGCCGCCGCCGCGCGCGACACCCGCGTGCAGGCGCTCGAGCTGGCGGCGCGTCACGACGGTGTCGTGCTGGAGCTGCTCACGCCGCGGGTCCTGGAGCTGACCAGCGACGAGGTCTCCCTCGCCCACGCCGCCCAGTGGTACGTGCTCGACCACGCAGCTCTCCTCGACGGCGACCTCGTGACCGACGGGCTCGCCCAGTTCGGCCTCCCCGACGTGCGGGTGCGGGCCGTCGGGTCCGACGACGTGGTGCGCGCGATGAGCAGCGCCGTGCTCGCCGGCGTCGTGCACCGCCTGATCGCGGAGTGGCCGGAGCACGACCCGGTCGGTGAGGCCACCGTGACCCTGCGCGACATCGCCTACGGGCTCGGTGACGCCCAGGCCTCGGTCACGCCGCACGACCGCGGGGTGCGGATCACGATCGACTACGTCGCCGACGACCACGTCCTCGCGGTCGTGCTGCTCGACGACCCCGCCACCACGCTGTTCGCCTGACCCTCGCTCGCGGGCTCGCGCCGGGGCGTCAGGTTGGCGAGCACCTCGGGCTGCAGGATCGCGCGCAGCTGCTCGGGCGGGAGCAGCTGCTTCTCGAGCACCAGCTCGGCCACCCCGCGGCCGCTCGTGAGGGCCTCCATCGCCACCTCGGTGGCAGCCGTGTACCCGATGAACGGGTTGAGCGCGGTGACCAGGCCGATCGAGTTCTCGACCTCCTGGCGCAGCAGGGCCTCGTTGGCCGTGATGCCGTCGACGCAGCGTCGCGCGAGCACGAGCATCGCCTCGCGCAGCCGGTACAGGCCGGCGGACAGCGAGTAGCAGATGACCGGCTCGAAGGCGTTGAGCTGCAGCTGACCGCCCTCCGCGGCCATGGTGACGGTCACGTCCATCCCGATGACCTGGAACGCGACCTGGTTGACCACCTCCGGGATGACCGGGTTCACCTTGCCGGGCATGATGCTCGACCCGGCCTGCACCGCGGGCAGGTTGATCTCGTTCAGACCGGCTCGGGGGCCCGACGACAGCAGGCGCAGGTCGTTGCAGATCTTGCTGGTCTTCGTCGCGACCCGCTTGAGCGTGCCCGACAGCTGCACGAAGGCGCCGCAGTCCTGGGTGGCCTCGATGAGGTCGACGGCGCTGACCAGCGGCAGGCCCGTGAGCCGGGCGAGGTGCTGCGCGGCGGCAGGGACGTAGCCGGCCGGCGCGTTCAGCTGCGTGCCGATGGCGGTGGCACCGAGGTTGATCTCGTGCAGCATCGCGACGGCCTCGGTGAGCCTGCTGTGGTCCTCCCCCAGCATGACCGCGTACGTGCCGAACTCCTGCCCCAGCGTCATCGGGACGGCGTCCTGCAGCTGCGTGCGACCCATCTTGAGGACGTCACGGAACTCCTCGGCCTTGCGGGCGAAGGAGTCCTGCAGCACCCGCATCGCGTCGAGGAGCGCGTGGGTGGCCAGGATGATCGCGATCTTGACCGCCGTCGGGTAGACGTCGTTGGTGGACTGGCTGAGGTTGACGTGCTCGTTGGGGTGCAGGAAGCCGTAGTCGCCGCGGGGCCGGCCGAGGATCTCCAACGCCCGGTTCGCGATCACCTCGTTGGCGTTCATGTTGGTCGAGGTGCCCGCCCCGCCCTGCATGACGTCGACGACGAACTCACCGCGCAGCGCACCGGCCCGGATCTCCTCGCAGGCCTGCTCGATGGCCCGGAAGCGCTGCGTGTCGAGCAGGCCGAGCTCGTGGTTGGTGGTGGCCGCCGCCTGCTTGACCGCGGCGAGCGCCTCGACGAGGAACGGGCTCTGCCCGATCGGGATGCCCGTGATCGGGAAGTTCTCCGTGGCCCGCAGCGTGTGGACGCCCCAGTACGCGTCGGCCGGGACGTCGCGGTCGCCGATCAGGTCGTGCTCGCGGCGCGTCGCGGTCGTCGGTCCGGGGGCGTCGCTGTCGGGGCCGGTCGAGAGGGTCATGGTGTCCTTCCGTCACGCGCGGGCCCAGGGTGTGGCCCGTCGACGTTCCTGTGGGTGGTCGGCGCGCGGGATCACCGGGCGCGTGACCGTGGTCACAGCCATCTCACCACATCGCGGCGCGGCCCTGCGGCACGGTCAGGCGCGCGTCCCGACGGTCGTCCTCGTGGCGTACACGTCGCGCCGCAGGAGCGTCAGCACGAGGGCGACGGCGCACGCCGACGCCGAGACGACGGGCAGCACCCCGACGTCAATCCCCACGAGCAGCGCGCCGAGTCCCGACCCCGTGGCGATCCCCACCTGGAAGCAGGTCACGTAGACCGCCGACGCGGTGTCGACCCGGTCCCCGGCCAGACGCATGACGCCGGCCTGGTAGCAGGGGCCGATAGCGGCGAAGGCCGCTCCCCAGACGGCCACCGCCGCGAAGAGCACCACCCCCACCAGCCACGACGACCCCCCACCGAGCCCCAGGGCGGCGGCCAGGCCCGCGGTCCCGGCGAGCATGGCGGCGACCGCGGCGACGGTGGTGCCGACGGGACGGGCGTCGAGCACGCGTCCGACCACGAGCGTCGCCACCGCGCCTGCCACGCCGAAGCCGGCGAGCAGCAGGGGCACGTCGACACCGTCCAGGGCCCGGCGCGCGATCGGCGCGACGTACGTGAAGGACGTGAAGTGCGCCGACACGACCACCACGGCGAGCGCGTACAGCACGAGCAGCGGTCCGGCCGCGGGTCCGAGCAGGCGGCGTAGCCCACCCTCGCTCCCCGCCTGGTCGAGCAGGTCGTCGGCCACCGACGGGGACGGCGTCGACGGCTCCGCCGGCAGGGTCAGGACGAGGCCCACGAGCGTGAGCGCCACGAGCACGGCGAGCCCGCCGGCCGCGACGCGCCAGTCGGTCGCCTCCCCGACGAACGTGGCCAGCGGCGAGCCGACGACCGAGGCCGCGGTCGCGCCGCCGAACACCGCGGCCGTCGCCATCCCCGCGCGTTCGCGTGGGACGAGTGCCGCCGCGGCCGGCGCCACGAGCGACCACAGGATGCCGTGGGTCAGGGCCGCGAGCACACGACTCAGCACCATCGCCGAGTAGCTCGTCGCGACGGTCGCCACGACGGCGGCGACGAGCAGCACGGCCAGGGCGCCCTGGACCGCCCGGGCTCGCGGCCACCGCGCCACCAGGCGGACGCCCGGGATGGTGCACAGCCCGGCCACGACGGCGTACCCGCTGACGAGCAGCCCGACCCGGCCCTGGGAGACGTCGAGGTCCTCGGCGATGTCGCCGATGAGGCCGACGGGGAGCAGCTCGAACGTGACGTAGACGAACGTCGCCACGCCGAGCAGGCCGAGCCGCAGGGCGGTCACCGCGTGAGGTCCTCGACGGCCTCGAGGACCTCGGCCAGCTCCGTGAACCCCTCGTCGGCGAGGAAGTGGCCTCCCCCGGGGACCTCGCGGGTGCGCGCACCGAGCTGCGCGGCCAGCGCCTTCGACGCCTCCGGCGGGACGATCGAGTCGTCGTCGGAGTAGATGCCCACACGATCGTCGATCGCCTCGCGGACCCGCGCCACCTCCGCGGGGTCGAGCGGCTCGGCGAGGTAGTCGTCGAGCTCGGGGACCGCGGCGATGGGTCCCTGGAACCCGGAGACGGCGACGAGACCCCGCAGGCGCCACGGCCCGGGCCGCGCGGCGAGCCAGCGCAGCACGGTGACCGTGCCGAGGCTGTGCGTCACGAGCAGCGTCTCCTCGTCGACCTCGCCGACGCGCTCGTCGAGCGTGCGCTCCCACGCGTCGCGCGACGGGTTCGTGGAGTCGGGCATCGGCACGACCTCCACGACGTGGCCCTCGGCGCGCAGCTTCTCGGCGAGCCAGGGGAACCAGTGGTCGTGCGGGGCGGCGGAGTAGCCGTGGACGACGTAGATCTTCATGAGGTCCTCCTCAGGACGGGTCGGTGGTGGGGTGGGCCAGGAAGTCGAGCAGCACCTTGGGCCGCACCCGCAGGGGGTCGGCCAGGCGCTCGTAGGCGGACCGCACGTCCTCCAGCGGTACCACCCGGTCGACCATCGCGTCGAGGTCGACGTGCCCGGCGACCACGAGGTCGACGAGCTCCTCCCAGTGACCGACGCCCGACAGGACGCCGATGACGCTCAGGTCACGGACGACGAGGTCGGCGACCGGGACCCCGTCGACCGCGTGGTGCGGCGTCCCGAGCTGCGCCACCCGGCCGCCGGAGGCTGCGAGCCCGATGGCCGACACGAGGCCCGCGGCCGATCCGGAGGCCTCGACGACGACGTCGAAGGACTCGCCGTGCGAGCCGTCCGGGCGCTCGACGGCGACGAGCCCGAGGCTCGCCGCGAGCTCGCGCGCCTCCTTCCGCGGCTCGACGACGAGCACGTCGGCGCCTCGTGCGCGAGCGGCCTGCGCCGCCACGAGGCCCAGGGTGCCGGCGCCGACGACGGCGACGCGGTCGGCAGCGCGGACGTCGACGCGGTGCATCGCGTGGACCGCGGCCGATGCCGGCTCCAGCAGCGCAGCCGACGTGTCCGACAGCGCGTCCGGCACGGCCACCACCGTCGAGACCGGCACGACGACGAGGTCGGCAGCCGCACCCGGCCCGTCTCCGAGCACGCCGATCTCGCGGCGCTCGGGGCAGTGGGTGATCCGTCGCGCCGCGCAGTGCTCGCAGCGCCCACAGGCCCGGATGTTGTGCCCGGCGACGCGGCGTCCGACCCAGGCGTCGTCCACGTCCGCGCCGACGGCCACGACCTCGCCGGTCCACTCGTGGCCCGGCACGAAGGGGTACGAGGCCAGCCCGTCGTGCAGGTAGGAGCTGCTGCCGTCGTAGAAGCCCAGGTCGGTCCCGCACAGGCCCAGCAGGCGCACCCGCACCAGGAGGTCCCCCTGCCCCGGCACCGGGGCAGGGCGCTGCACGAGTGCCACCTCCCGCGGTCCCGGGAGCAGGACGCTGCGGACGGACGTCGGTCCGATCGGCTCGCCTGACGCCCTCGCGGCCCGCGGCTCGACCCTGCGGCGACCACGCAGGCCGCGCACGGTGCGGCCGCCGTAGGCGCGGACCAGGGGCATCTCGACCCAGTGGTACAGCGCTCCCGCGCCGAGGACCGTGAGCACGACCGCACCCAGCAGGTACGCGACCGCTGCCGCGACGGAGTCGGTCGGGCCGTGCAGCACGTGCGTGTCGAGCACGTCGAGGACGATGAAGTGCAGCAGGTAGAACGCGAAGGAGATCTCGCCGAGCCAGCGCAGGGGCCGGGCGCGCCACACCGAGGGCTGCCCGGACAGGTCGCGCTGCGCGGCCGAGGCGATCACCAGGGCGCACGGCACGACGAGCACCGCACGCTGCGCCAGCAGGACGGGTGCGTGGAGCGAGAGCACGTAGGCCCCGGTGAGGAGCGCGAACGACCAGCGCAGCGACAGTCGAGGGAGCACCCCGTCGCGCACGAGCACCGCGAGGGCCATCCCCACACCGAAGTCGGGCAGCCGGGTGAGGGGCAGCACGTACGTGAACCAGTACTGCAGGCCCGAGACGTCGGGCTCGTTCGAGAGCCGCTGGCTCCCCTCGGGCAGGAGGGTGGCCAGGAGCGGCACGGCCACGACGGCGAGCACCGACAGGACGAGCACCGCCGGGGCGCGTCGGGTCCCCCGGCCGACCACCAGGCCCACGAGGAGGGGGAAGGTCAGGTAGAAGAACGCCTCCGCCGCGAGCGACCAGCCCGGCGCCAGCACCGAGAAGTTGAGCGGGTAGTCCGGCGGCCAGACCTGCGTCATGGTCAGGTAGGACGCCAGGTCGCGCCACGGCACCGACCCCGCGTGCATCAGCAGCACGGCGAGCAGCGCGGTGACGTAGTAGAGCGGCAGGATCTTGACGAACCGTCGGCGGTAGAACGACGCCGGCCGGTCGCCGGCGCTCGCCGACCAGGTGAGGACGAACCCGCTGAGCAGGAAGAAGAAGGTCACGCCGAGGCCGCCGGCCTGGGAGAGCCAGTGGTAGTAGCCCTCCTGGACCCCGGGGTCGGCGAAGAGCGGCAGCTCGGGCAGCGCGCTGTGGAACAGGAGCACGGCGAGCGCGGCGGGGAAGCGCAGTCCGGTCAGCGAGTCCAGGCGGACCCGAGGGCGCGGACGCTCCTGGGCGGCTCGGGGGTCGAGCAGGGCGGTGGCGGTCATCGGGACGCTCCTTCGGTCGGGCGGGTGCGCTGGAGGGTCGGCGGGTCGAGGGTCGGTGTGGCGAGGGAGGGCCGGTGGGCGGCGTCGCGGCCGTACGCGGCGGCGACGTCGGCGGCCAGCAGGTCGGGGCGTCCGCGGTAGTCGTTCTCGAGCAGGACGTCGCCGTCGCCGACCTGCGCGAGGATCGCTCGCGTGCGGGGCGCGACGTCCTCGGCTCGAACGTCCGCCGGCACCTTCACGTGGATCGAGGGCGCCAGCACGCCGTACGCGCGGCAGGTGGCGAGGAAGGCGACCGGGTCCCGACCGGCGTCGAGCAGGTTGCCGGTGTCGGCGACCACGCGGACGGTCGACGCGCCCGTGGCCGACACGAGCGCGACGGCGTCGTCGGCGTCGAGCGTCGACTCGGTCAGCACGAGCAGGTCGGCCCCGCCCTCGCCCGCGCAGCGCGCCAGGACCTCCGCCGTCGCGGCGAACGAGCGCGCGTCGACGATCGCGCTCGCCCGGAAGCTGGGCACGTGCACCGCCGGGACCCCGTGACGGCGCGCGAGCCCGATCGTCGCGAGCAGCAGGTCGAGGCACTCCGGCGACGGGCTCCCGTCGCGGTGCAGACCGACGTCGTTCGCGCGGTTGACCGCGAGGACGTCGACCACGACGCCCAGGCGGCGCAGGTCCGCGAGGACGGTGTCGTCGAGGCCGGGACCGCGGCCGGGACCACCGACGTCGAGCTGCACGTGCCGGGTCCCCGCGGCGAGCACGCCGGCCACGGCCTCCCGGTGGTCGGGGGCGACCCGCCACTGGGCCACGGCCACGTCGCCCGTGCTCATCGCGAGATCCTCACGGCGAGCTTCAGGACCGGGCGCCCGTCGACGTGCCGGTCGCCGTCGACCATGGCGCGGATCGCGCGGGGGGCGTCGTCGAGCCCGACGTGATGGGTCACGAGGTCGGCCCAGGCGGTGGGGTCGCCGGACACGACGTGGGCGGCCCGCTGCAGCGTGGCGGGGTCGACGCCGCGGTGGCCCACGAGGGTGACCGGTGCCGCGCCGCGACGTGCCACTGTCCGGGCGACCGGGTCGGCCGGACGGCCGGCGCGGTTCAGCGCCCGCAGCGCCGCGAGGTCGACCGTCTCCTCGACGCCGTTCCAACCCGCCGGACCGGCGGGCAGTCCTGCGTGCAGGTCGATCGTCAGAGGCGCCCGGCAGAGCCCGACGAGCGCGGCCACCGCCTCGAGCGAGGCCGTCCGCGGCGTGGCCACGACGGCGGTCACGGGACCGGCGAGTCCGACCAGCACCGCCGTGAGGTCCCGGTCGTCCGCGGCGAGCGCGAGCGTGCCCGGCTCCGGCAGGAGCGGCGGCTCTCCGGGACGGTGCACGTGGAGCACCCGCAGGTCGGGGCGTCGGTGCCGCCACCACCGCACGGCGAGCCGGCCGACCACGCCACCGCCCCAGACCACGAGCGTCGACGGCGTGCGGGCACTCACGCCGGTCGTGACCCGGTGCCCCTCCAGGACGGACGAGAGCGGCTCGGCGAGCGCGGCCACGACGGCCGCGTCGTGGTCGGGGCCGGACGGCGTCGCGGGCCCGGGGTCGGGTGCTCGCACCACCAGCCCGTCGCGAACGGCCGCGACCGGGACGAGCACACGCTCCGCCCACAGGCCCGCGACGTTGTGGCCGAGCAGGAACGCGTCATCGCTCGGGTGCGTGGGGTCGACGAGGACGCGCTCCCCGACCCGTGGCGCCATGTCGGCGGGTGCGGGACCGACGGCGACCACGCGGGCGACCCCCTCGTGCCCGAGGACCCGGGCCGGGTCGGGACGCAGCCCGCGCAGGATCTGCAGGTCGGTCCCGCACACCCCCGCGACCTCCGGAGCCAGGAGCAGCTCGCCCGGTCCGGGCGTGGGTGTCGGGACGGTCCGCAGCTGCAGGCCCGCCGGCGTGCGGACGAGGGCACGGTGACGCTCGACGCGCGTCAGGGCTGCGGGTCGTCCGGTCGCCACGGCTCCCCTGGTCATCGGACCGCCTCCGACGCCCCGGACACGGCTGCGGCCGCACCGGCCAGCAGGTCGACCTCGCCCGGCGCGCAGCACCGCAGGTGCTCGTCGAACCAGGCGTCGTCCCGCGGCGGATCGGCGTACGACGCCGGCGTGGACAGGAGCTCGCGCAGCGTCCGCTCGTACGCGGTGCCCAGCCCCTCGACGACGCCGCCACCGAGGGCCAGCAGGTCGAGGTGCGGGTCGAGGGTCCACACGGTCCGCAGGAGGGCCGCGACCGGTGCCACGGCCGAGCGGAGGACCCCCTGGGCCCAGCCCTCCCCCGCGCCGAGACCGGCGCGCAGCCTCGCGACCGGGTCGGAGGTGGCACCGGTGCGCTGCACGACCAGCCGGGCGATGCCGGGACCGGACGAGATCGCCGCGAGGTGCGCCCGTCCGCCGCACTCGCAGCGCGAGAGGAGCAGGTCGGCGTCCTCGGCGTCGACCTGAGCCACGAGGTGCCCGACCTCGCCCTGCAGCCCGCGCTCGTCGACCTCGATCCGGGAGCGGGGCACGTCGAGGCAGCGGTAGGCGATGCCGCTGCTGACGGTCAGGTAGCCGACGTGCCGCGCCCCGGCCGGCGCGTGCCGCACGGCCACGTCGGTCACGGCCGCGGTGACGTCGTTGACCAGGTGCCAGACGACGTCGGGACGGCGCCGCGCGAGCGCGGCCCCCAGGTCGAACGGGTCGTCGGCCGCTCCCCACAGCGGCGCGGAGCCGTGCACGACCCCGGTGCGGTCGTCGAGAGCCGCGCCGAGCGACACCGCCACGGTGGCCAAGGACGGCGCGAGGCTCCCGAGCAGCTCGACGAGGTCCTCGCGCAGCACCGCCACCGGGACCCCCGGACGCCGCAGGACGCTCGGCGTGGGCACGCGGTCGGTGGTCGCGCCGTCCTCGAGTCGCCGGCTCCTGGTCCAGGTGCCACCGACGTCGACCGCGAACGTCGCGGTCTCTCGCGCGACCGTCGCGCGGTCCCGGGTGTCGAGCGCCGTCACGACCGGTCCGCCGTGGTCGTGGCGAGGCCGGGGACGTCGGGGCCGGTGAGGTCGACCACGCGGTGCAGCGTCCCGTCGTAGGACGACAACGTGCCGACCACGACCGTCCGCGCGCCGCTCGCGACCGCGGCGCGGACCCCGGCCTCGGAGTCCTCGAAGGCGACGCACGCCTCGACAGGGACACCCAGGAGTCGTGCGGCGAGGAGGTATCCCTCCGGGTCGGGCTTGGGCCTCGCGACGTCGTCGGCCGTCACGAGGACGGTCGGGCGTGGGACCCCGGCGGCGTCGAGCCGTCGCTCGGCGAGACGTCGGCCGGCCGACGTGACGACGGCCCACCTGTCCTCGGGCAGCCCGGCGACCAGCGCCGCAGCACCGGGGACCTCGACGATGCCGTCCACGGTCCGCTCCTCCAGGGCAGCCAGCCTGGCCGCCTCGGCGACGGCTGCGTCGGCGTCGTCGAGGAAGTGCGCGGTCGTGCTGGCGGTGGGGCGACCGTGCGCGAAGGCGAGCACCTCCTCGACGTCGAGCCCGTGGCGCAGGCTGAAGTCGGCCCAGGTGCGCTCGACCACCGCGGTCGAGTCGACGAGCGTGCCGTCCATGTCGAAGAGCAGGGCGTCCGCCGCCGCGCGTCCCCCGGTCATGCCGACACGCCCGCAGGTCGGCTCTGCGACGCCGGGAGCGAGTCGCCGAGTGGACGGTAGGAACCGCCGTGGTCGACGACGAGGACCTCGCCGGCCAGGCCCGCGGCCCGGTGCTGCGCGAGATGGGAGGCGAGCGGACCGAAGTCGTCGCCCGTCATGTAGCCCGCGTAGTCGAAGTCCTGCGGGCGTCGGGCCCGGATGCCCGGCGAGTCCACCATCTGCGCCGGCAGGGCCTGGACGACGCGCACGACGTCGGGGTCCTCCTCCTGCGCGAGCGACTCGACGAGCCCGCGGGCGGCGGCCTTGGTGGCCGCGTACCCGGCGCGCAGCGGACCCGCGTTGTAGACGACCTCCGAGGAGATGCTGAGCACGACCGCGGGCGCCGCGCGCCGCAGGGCCGGGAGCAGCGTGTGCAGCGCCAGCCACAGACCGTGCACGTTGATCCGCCACTGGGCCTCCCAGTCGCGCTCGGTCGTCTCGCCGAGCGGGGCACGACCCTCAGTGAAGTAGACGGCCGAGTAGCAGAGCAGATCGACCTCGTCGGGCAGCGAGCCCAGGACGGCGCGGGCCGCGTCGACGTCCGCGAGGTCGACCTCGACGTGCTCCAGCAGCTCGGCACCCGGGCCGGTCGGGCGCGTGCGGTTGAGCGTCAGCACCCGGCAGCCGGCGGCGGCCCAGGCGTCGGCGACGCCGCGGCCCACCCCTGTGGAGCCCCCGACGACCACGGCGGTGGTCATCGCGCCTCCCCGGCCGCGTGCTGGCGAGAACGCGAGCACAGGAGCTCGAGGGCCCTCTGCAGCTCGGCGTCGGTGACGTCGTTGACGAAGCGGTGTCCCCCGATCCCGACGGGCAGGGGCAGCCGCTGCTGGCCGTCGCGGTGGCGCACGGTGTCGCGCAGGGCGGTCGCCAGCAGCCCTGGCTCGGCCAGCACGTCGTCCCACGTGGGCAGTCCCAGCTGCCGCATGACCGCCAGGACCCGCGCCGACTGCTCGATCGAGACGTACCCGCGCAGCTCCCCGATCACCGTCGTCAGGGCCATGTCGACGGCCACGGCCTCGCCGTGGAGCAGGGACGGGAGGGCGCGCATCTCGATCACGGGGCTGAAGGTGTGCCCGTAGTCGACGCAGCGCTCGAGGGTGGACTCCCAGAGGTTGGGCTGCAGCTCCTCCAGCATCAGGTGGATGGACTCGGCGACGACCGTCGCCGCCGCTGCGTCCAGCTCTGGCGTGCTGCCCAGGAGCCGGTCCTGAAGCAGGTCGTGCCCGGAGCGCTCGAGCAGCTCGAACAGCTCTGCCGACTTCATCAGCGCGACCTTGAGCACCTCGGCCAGACCGTTGGACACGTGCCGCGGGTCGAGCGTGCTGAGCCAGGTCCGGTCCAGGAAGGTGGCCTTGGCCGCCGCGTACGTCCCGACCCGGTTCTTCCCGGACGCGTAGTTGACGCCCGTCTTGACCCCGACGCCGGCGTCGACGAGACCGATGAGGGTCGTGGGGATGCGCAGGTACGGCGTGCCCCGTCGGTAGAGGCTGGCCGCGAAGCCGACCACGTCGGTCAGCACGCCGCCGCCGACGGCCAGCACCGGCTCGCGCCGACGGTCGATGCCGAAAGCGTTCATCGCGTCGAGCACCGTCGAGACGGAGTCCCACTGCTTGACCTCCTCGTCCGCGCGCAGGGGGACGATCGTGGCGCCCACGCCGTGGGCGTCGAACCAGGCGCGGATGCGGTCGCCGTGCAGCACGTCGACCGAGCTGTCGACGATCACCAGCCGGCGCTCGCCCGCCGCCATCGGTGCGTCCGCGCAGCCGTCGAGGAGCGTGGTGTTGTCGACGTCGAACAGGCCCTGGGAACGCACGACGTGGTAGCGGACCTGCTGGACCGCCTCGACGGTCCAGGACGCGTCGGCCCCGAACCGGGGCGTCTGCATGGGGTCGGGGACGGCCGTCGAGGGCGACGGGAGGTCGCCCCGCGTGCGGTGGACGTGGTGGTGGAGCCCCTGGGTGAGGGCCGTGGCGCTGCGCATCGGTGCTCCTGCTCCGGCCCGAGGGCCCGTGGTCGTGGTCGTGGCATCGGATGGTCGTGGCTCGCGCGGCCGCCCTGCCGAGAGCTGGCGGGACGAGTCTGCGCAGTCACTTCATCGTCGTTGACGCCACTATAATGGCATCAGACAGTCCTGAATGGCGAGTGTGATACTGTCAACACAGGAACGCCACCCGGTGGCGGTCCCCCACGGTGTCCCCGCCGCTGTCCCCGCCGCCGTGCCCACGGCGACCTCTCACCCGGGAGTGACCATGTCGACCCTCGCCGAACGTCTCAACGCCTGGTTCGCCGACGCCGCCACACGCGACCCTGTGGGTCGCATGCGCGAGCCCTCGACCGCCGAGGTCGCCCAGGCGATCAGCGACAGCCCCGAGCACGACGTCACCATCTCCCGCAGCTATCTCGCAGCGCTGCGCAGCGGGGCGCAGACGAACCCCACCGTCTCCGTCCTCTCGGCGCTGGTGCACTACTTCAAGCCTCGCGCAGCCACCCTCCCCGTCTCCATGGCCGCTCTCACCGGCGAGGAGGAGGACGACGCCGGCTGGGCGCAGGCGCTCGCCGACCGGCAGGTGCGATCGATCGCCATGCGGGCCGGCGAGCTCACGCCCGAGGCGCGCAGCCAGCTCCTGACCATCATGGACGCGCTCGACGCGTCCCGCCGCGAGGCCGACCAGCCGTGAGGGCCGTGGGCTTCCGCAGCCCGGGCGGGCCCGAGGTCGTCGAGGTGCTCGACGTCCCCGAGCCCGAGGGGCACGACCTGCTCGTCGTCGACGTCGCCGGCGCGGCGGTCAATCCGGTCGACGTCGCCACCCGCTCCGGCCAGATCCCCACGGAGGGCACCACGCTGCTCGGCTGGGACCTCGCCGGCACCGTGATCCGCGCCCCGGAGGGGTCCGGGTTCGCGCCCGGCGACCGGGTCGCGGCGATGACCGCGCCCCTGGGCACCGGGATCGCCTCGATGGCCGAGCGCGTCGCCCTCGATCCCGGGTTCGCCGTCGCGGTACCGGCCTCGCTCGACCTGCTGGTCGCCGCCGCGCTCCCCCTGGCCGGCGTGACCGCCGTCCAGACCCTGCGCCTCGCCGACCTGCGTCCGCAGGACCGCGTGCTGCTGGTGGGAGCACAGGGCAGCGTCGGGTCCCACGTGGCCGACCGGCTCCTCGCACAGCAGGGTCACGTCGACCTGCTGGTCCGTCCCGACGACGCGGCCCCCTGGACTCGACGCCTCGAGGCGTCCCCCGCCGTCGGCACCGTGCGCACCGATCCGAGCACGGTCGAGCCGGGCGGGTACGACGTCGTCATCGACACCGCCGGCGTGCCCACGCTGGTGGGTGCGGTGCGCGAGGGCGGTCGCTTCGTGACCATCACGCCCTTCAGCGCTCCGACGCCCGAGGACCACCCGGACGTCGACGTACGTCTCACCAGCGTCGAGATCTCGCGCGAGGACCTCCAGGACGTCATGGACCGCGCCGCGAGCGGCGAGGGCCTGCTGCCCGACGTCGTCACCCTCCCGCTCGACGAAGCGGCGCAGGCCCACGCCCGCCTCGAGGCCGGCGGCGTGCGCGGCAAGCTGGTGCTGGTGCCCTGACGACGCCCGGCCGACGGTGAGCTCCCCGACGTCCCGATCTCAGCGGACGAGCGACGGGGCGTGGCTGCGGAGCGAGCGCAGGGCGCTGGACAGGCGCACGAGGGCGTCGACGTCGTCCTCGTACCTGTCGTGCACGCCCCACACCACCGGTCCTCCCGCGGGCGCACCCCGCAGGGCGGCGTCGAGCGCCTGGGCAGCCTCGGCCGGGGCGACCGAGCTCTCCGGCGCACCGGGCACCAGCGCCCCGACGCGGACCAGTCCGTCGCGGCACTCCACGTACCGCCGGTAGGTCGCGAGGGCGTACCCCGTCGCGACCGCAGGCCCGCGGTACGTGAGGCCGTCGAGCACGAGGTCGGGATGGATCTCGACCAGCCGGGTCCAGAGCTCACGCAGGCCCCGGCACCGCCGGCGGTGCCCGCGCACCTCGGCCAGCATCGCCACGACGCTGCGCGCGGCCGGCAGGCTCATCCCGACACACACCACGATCGTCGCGACCAGCGCGAACGCGAGCACGTCCTGGTCGTCGAAGAGCTCCTCGCCCGGTCGGGTCGCGACGACGTCGACCCACACCAGACGCGCCACGCAGCTCAGCGCCAACCCGGCGAGACCGACGGCGATCGTCGCCAGGGCCGTGCGGAGCACGCCGGTGGACCGCCCCGTCTGACGCCAGGCCAGCACAGCGCACGCCGCGTAGCCGGTCAGCAGGTACGTGTTGCCCACGTTGTAGAAGGCACGGACGTGCTCGTCCTGCAGGAAGGACGCCGCCAGGGTGTGGTTGCGCAGCGACGGGTCGATGCCGGCCGTCACGACGAGCAGGCCGCCGACGCAGGCGCCGCACAGCAGGACCTCCCAGCGCAGCAGAGAACGCAGGCCGACCAGCGGCCGCTCCCGCAGGAAGGCGATCATGAGGCACAGCCCCACCAGGATCAAGACGTTGTAGGTGAGCTTCGTGACGCCGACGGCCGTCCGCGCGTCGACGACGGCGATGACCGGAGGGCGGGAGAGCAGGTTGCCCAGCCCGAGCAGCAGCATCGAGGTGAACAGCGTCAGTCGCATGGGGTCGCGGAAGTTCTGACGCGCCAGGGCGGGGAGGGTCCAGGCCGCACCGACCAGCAGCGTCACGACGGCGACCCATCCGAGGTCGTTCATGACCAGCCGTCCCACAGCACGAGGCTGCTCTGGACCGACCGTCCGCCCACCTGCGCCACGTGGTCAAGCCTCCGTGTCATCGACAGCGCCCGGTGCATGATCGTCGACGCGATGATCTCCGCGTCGCGCTCGTCGCGCGCCGTGTAGGAGGTCCGGAGCAGCGGCTGCGGCAGGGCCACGCCGTCGAGGTCCTGCGCCACGATGTGCCCGACCTCGTGCAGGATGATGTGCGCCTGGTGGGCCCGCGAGGTGCGCGACTGGAAGACGATGACGTCCTCGTCGACCCGCGAGACGAGCATGCCCGAGGGTCCCGTCGGTTCCAGCTCCCACTCCAGCAGCGCGATGGGCGTGCCGCGCAGCTCCCCGAGGCGCTCGCACAACAGTCCGACCTCGAGGGGCAGCGGGAGGTCGAGGCGGCGCAGGAGTCCGCGCAGGTGACGACGCAGGCGCGCGTCGCGCAGCCGCGAGCGCACCGCGCGGACCACTGCTGTCGACTCGCCCTTCACCCTCGTCCCCCAGATGTCTCGTGGACGTGCCCCTGCCGGCACGGGGTTGTCGCGACTATAGAACCGGTCGCGGAGCCGGGGCAGCGCGAGTGCAGAAGGTCACACCCCGACCGGACGATCGTCCACGCGCCCCAGGAACGCCTCGACGTCACGCGCCCAGACGGCACCCTCCTCCGCCGTGAACGCGTGCCCCGCCGCCGGGTACTCCACCAGCTCGGCCCCGGGGATCCCCGCCGCCAGCTCACGCGTCGTGGCCGGGAGCACGACCCGGTCGGACCCGGCGACGACCACGAGGGTCGGCACACGGACCTCGGCCAACCGGTCCTCCAGGTCCACCTGCGTCGCTGCCCGCAGGTGCGCGAGCCCGGCCTTGTTCACTCCTCGACCGGCGGCGAGGGCGTCGGACGCGAAGGTGCCGGCGCGGTCGAGCTCCGCGAGACCGTCGGGCGAGCCGAGCTGGGAGAGCAGGAACGCCCCGAGCCGCTCGGGGGGCCCGCCGGCCAGCTCCTCCCACGTGCCGAGCATCTGGCGCAGCTGGAGGTCGGGCCTGGCGAAGCCCACCGTGAGGACGAGGGCCGACACGCGGTCCGGATGGCGCAGCGCGGTCTCGATCGCGACCGCGCAGCCGAAGGACACACCCGCCACCGGGACGCGCAGGTGACCCTCGGCGTCGAGGGCCTCGACCAGCCGGTCGGCGAGCACCTCCGGACGCAGGACGGACGGCAGGTCGTCGACCGGGCCGGACCCGCCGGTCCCGGGGTACCTCGACCCGATGAAGGACCACCGGTCCCCCAGCGCGTCGAGCAGCGGGGCGAAGTTGGCGTCGACGTCACCGGACGCTCCGTGCGCGAGTCCCATGGGACGACCGCGCCCGGCGCACACGTACTCCGCCGCACCGAGGCGCTCGACGCGCAGCGCGACGGACGTCATCGGGCGACCGCCGCCACCGCGCCGCGCGCCTGCCGTCGGGTGCCGAGACGACGCATCGCCGGTTCCTCGACGAGGCGGTGCAGCGCCGTCGCGAAGCCCAGCGTGAGCGCGAAGACGAGCAGCCAGTCGGCGATCGCGAGGGGCAGCGGGTAGGTGGCGCCGTGCTGCCAGGTGATGCGGACCGTGTACATGACGATCTGCTGCGCCATGTAGAACCCGAACGACACCTCGCCGAGCCAGACCATCGGTCGTGAGGAGACCCAGGTGCCACGACCGCTCAGGTCGCGCTGGACGGTCGCCACGACGAGCATCATCAACGGCACGAGCATGACGGCCACGAAGCCGAGCACGAAGGGACCGACCGAGGCCAGTGCGTAGCCGCCGAGCACCGCGGTCCACGCCACCCACGGCCGGATGGTCGGCACCCGGCGCTCCGCCACCAGTCGCGCCAGCAGCATCCCCGCCACGAACTCGAGCAGCCGGGGCAGCGGCAGGTTGTAGCCGAACCAGAACTGCAGGTTGGTCACCGGCATGCCGTCCACTCCCGGCCCGTCGGGCAGCGACATCGTGACGAGCGCGACGACCACGGTGCCCGCGACGCACGCCGCCAGGCCGACTGCGAGCCGGTCGGCGCGGATCCGCCGGACGAGCGGGACGAGCGCCGGGAACGAGAGGTAGAAGAGCAGCTCGCTGCAGAGCGACCAGCTAGGCAGGTTCACCGAGAGGTAGACGTCGTGGACGGGGATCCAGGAGCTGACCAGCACGAGGTTGGGGAGGTACTCCCAGGGCGAGCCTGCGAGGGCGAAGGCGTACAGGACCATCGCCACGGACCACGTGACCACGTGCAGCGGGAAGATCTTCACCAGCCTCTTGCGCACGAAGGCTGCGGTCCCCCGGCTCTCCGAGCGCCGCCACGTCAGCAGGAACCCGCTGAGCACGAAGAAGAACGACACCCCGGTCCATCCGCCCTGACCGAGCAGGCTCGCGTACGTGCTCGCCCAGCGGCCGTCGGCGAACGGGTTGAGGCCGAAGTCGACGAGCGAGAGGTGGAAGGCGAAGACCGGCAGCGCCGCGAGCCAGCGCAGTCCGGTCAGGCCCGGCAGCGGGACGCGGTGGTCGACGGGGGTAAGAGCGGGTCGGTGCAGCACCGGGCGGGCGTCGTCCGCGGCGCGCGGGCTCACGACAGGACGTTTCGTGCCTCGATCATCACTCACGCCGATATAGTAGCGCTGCGGCTGATGAAAGAGCCAGGGTGACCGTGGCCACCCTGGCTCTCGCGCCCACGGGCCCTGGTCAGTCGACGATGCGGTGCATCCAGCCGTGCCGGTCCTCGGCCCGGCCGTACTGCAGGTCGACGAGGGCGGAACGGACGTCCATCGTCACCTTTCCCGCCTCGCCCTCTCCGGCCACGGCCTCGCCACCGTCCCACTTCAGGACGCCGACGGGCGTGACCACGGCGGCGGTGCCGCAGGCGAAGACCTCCGTGATGGTCCCGTCGGCGGTGCCCTCACGCCACTCGTCGATGCTGACCCGGCGCTCGACCACGTCGTGCCCCAGGTCGCGCGCGATGGTGAGGATCGACTCGCGGGTGATGCCCTCGAGGATCGACCCCGACAGCTCGGGCGTGACGATCGAGCCGTCGGACTGCACGAAGTACAGGTTCATGCCGCCGAGCTCCTCGATCCAGCGCTGCTCGGTCGAGTCCAGGAAGGCGACCTGCTGGCAGCCGTGCTGCGCGGCCTCCTGCTGGGGCAGCAGGCTCGCGGCGTAGTTCCCGCCGCACTTGGCCGCACCGGTGCCGCCGGCACCCGCCCGCGAGTACTGCGTCGACAGCCAGATCGAGACCGGCTTGACGCCTCCCGGGAAGTAGGCGCCGGCCGGCGACGCGATCACGCAGTACGTGACGTGCTGGCTGGGCCGCACGCCGAGGAAGGCCTCCGAGGCGAACATGAACGGCCGCAGGTACAGGCTCGCCTCGCCACCCTCGGGCACCCAGGCGCGGTCGGCGCCCACGAGCGCGTCGATCGAGCCGAGGAACCACTCCTCCGGCAGCTCGGGCAGCGCGAGGCGACGCGCCGAGCGGCGCAGCCTCGCGGCGTTCTCCTCCGGACGGAAGACCCGGACCGACCCGTCGTCCCACGCGTAGGCCTTCAGGCCCTCGAAGATCTCCTGCGCGTAGTGGAGGACGGCCGTGGCCGGGTCGAGCTGCAGCGGACCGTAGGGGACGACGCGCGCGTCGTGCCAGCCCTGCTCGGGCGTCCACTCCGCCAGGAACATGTGGTCGGTGAAGTGGTTGCCGAACCCGGGCGAGGCGAGGATCGCCTGCCGTTCGGCGTCCGTCCGCGCTGCCGGGTTGGTCTCGACGGTGGGGGCGAACGGTGCGGAGGTCATGCTGGACACGGTAGTCCTTTCGAGGTCGTGGAGGCGGTAGGTCAGACCGCCGCTACGCCCTCGGCCGCGGCCGCGCTGGCACGCGCGGCGATGGCCTCCCCCACCTCCTCGGTGCTGCGGGGCTGCGCACCGGCGGCCGTGCCGCGCTCGGCGACGTCCGCCTCGACGGCGGTGCTGATCTGGCCGGCCGCCTGCGGGTGCCCCAGGTGCTCGAGCAGCAGTGCCCCCGACAGGATCGCCGCCGTCGGGTCGGCCTTCGACTGGCCCGCGATGTCGGGCGCCGAGCCGTGCACGGGCTCGAACATGCTGGGGGCGGTGCGGTCGGGGTTCACGTTGCCGCTCGCCGCCAGCCCGATGCCGCCGGTCACGGCCGCGGCGAGGTCGGTCAGGATGTCGCCGAACAGGTTGTCGGTGACGATCACGTCGAAGCGTCCCGGGTCGGTGACCAGGAAGATCGTCGCCGCGTCGACGTGGAGGTAGTCGACGCTGACGTCGGGGAACTCCTCGCCGACCGCCGCGACGGTGCGCGTCCAGAGGTGCCCGGCGTGCACCAGCACGTTGTTCTTGTGCACGAGCGTGAGCTTGCGCCGCGGTCGCGCCTGGGCCCGGCTGAACGCGTCGCGGACCACGCGCTCCACGCCGAACGCCGTGTTGACGCTGACCTCGGTGGCCAGCTCGTGCGGGGTGCCCACGCGGATGGCGCCGCCGTTGCCGACGTACGGGCCCTCGGTGCCCTCGCGCACGACCACGAAGTCGATCGGGCCGCGCTCCGTCACGTGCGACGCGAGCGGCGTCGGCACACCGGGGTACAGCGTGCTCGGTCGCAGGTTGACGTAGTGGTCGAGCTCGAAGCGCAGCTTCAGCAGCAGACCGCGCTCGAGCACGCCCGACGGCACGCTCGGGTCGCCGACCGCGCCGAGCAGGATGGCGTCCTGTGCGCGGATCTCCTCGAGGACGCTGTCGGGCAGCGTCTCCCCCGTCGCGTGGTAGCGCCGGGCACCCAGGTCGTAGTCGACCGTGTCGAAGGACAGGTCGTGCTGCGCGGCGACGGTGTTCAGCACCGTCAGCGCCTGGGTCGTGACTTCGGGGCCGATGCCGTCGCCGGGGACGACGGCCAGCGTGTAGGAGCGCGTCATGAGGGTCATCCTAGGAGGCGCGGTCTCAGGATCTGAAACCGCGGTCTCACTCGATGGACGCGCTCAGTTGTCGTCCGGGCGCTCGGTCGGCTCCACGGCGGGGGTCACGGCGTCGTCGCGCAGGTGGGCGGGACCCCACTCGATCGGGTAGGTGTTCATGGTCTCTCCTGAGGTGGTGCGAGGGTCGGTCCGTCGGCTGACGGACGCTGGACGGTGCGGACACAGCACCGACCCGACGGCTCCACGGAGGTCGTGTCACCCGGTGATGACCGGATGGTTCAGGAGAGGGGACCAGGTCGTGGTCCCGACGAGAGATGAAGCTGACCTGCTGCGGAACGGTCGGGCCAACGCCTGGACTCCGCGGCAGGGTGTGGCCCTAGGAGGCCCCGCCGCGGCAAGCGATGACTACGAGCTGCTTCCGCATGATGTGGACCACCCTACCCACCCCTCGTCGGCACGACGGGAGCGCCACGCCGTGTGTCTCGGTCGGTGAGACGTCGCCGCCGGGCCGACGTGACGGCGGTGACACACTGACCGGGTGAGTGCGCCTGCGGAGATCCCCGACCTCGTCGCCCGGTCCCTCGACCTCGCGCGCCAGCGTGGGTTCATCACGTCGACGCGGCACGAGACCGGACGGCTCCTGGCCGCACTCGCCGCCTCGCGCTCCGGCACGCTGGCCGAGCTCGGCACCGGCACCGGCGTCGGGTCGGCGTGGCTCTCCAGCGGTGCGCGCAAGGAGGCCCGCATCGTCAGCGCCGAGCTCGACCCGTCGCTCGCCGGCGACGTGCAGCAGATCTTCGCCGACGTCGACAACGTCGAGATCGTGGCGGGCGACTGGTCGGCGCTGGAGGAGCACGCCCCCTTCTCGCTGCTCTTCGTCGATGTCCGCGAGGTCATGGAGCAGATCGACGTCCTCGCGAACCTGCTCGAGCCGGGCGGCATCGCCGTCCTCGACGACTTCGCGCCGTCCGTCCACTGGCCGCCGATCGTCGACGGCCAGGTCGACGTCGTGCGGGAGCAGTGGCTCACCGACGAGCGCTTCGCCGCGGTCGAGCTGCTCATCGACGAGGGTGCGTCCCTCGTCATCGCGACGCGACGCTGACCTCACGGGACTCCCGGACGCGGCGCACCTGCACCCACGGCAGGAACAGCTGCACGACGGGCCCGATCACGAGCGCGTAGACGACGGTGCCGATGCCCACCGTCCCGCCGAGCACGAACCCCACGAGGAGCACGCCCAGCTCCAGACCCGTGCGGACCTGCCGGACGCTGCGGCCGGTGCGTCGCACGAGCCCGGTCCAGAGCCCGTCGCGGGGGCCGGTGCCGAGGTCGGCGCCGATGTAGAGGGCGCCGGCCAGCCCGTTCCCCACGACGCCGAGCAGCAGGAAGGCCACCTGCACGGCGACGTGGTCGGGCGTCGGCAGCCAGGCGAGCGTGACGTCGACCGCGACGCCGATGAGCAGCACGTTGAGCACGGTGCCGATGCCGGGACGCTGGCGCAGCGGCACCCACAGGAGCAGGACCACGGCGCCGACCAGGATCACGACCTGGCCGAAGGTCAGCGGCAGGTGGTGGGTGAGTCCCTCGTGGAACACGTCCCACGGGTCGAGCCCCAGCCCGGACTCGACCATCAGGGCCATGGTGGCGCCGTAGAGCCACAGGCCGAGCACGAGCTGGCCGAGCCGGCGCGTCATCGGGGCCATGTCCGCCTCGCCTCCTGGTCGTGGCGTGAGGCCGGTGGTGGACGCACGCCGTAGCCGTCGCGGGACACGGCGCACAGGCCGAGCGCCGAGGGCACGCAGGCCAGGAGCAGCAGGAGGACGAGGAGCATGCCTCCAGGCTCGGGCCTCGGTGGCCTGGTGCGACAGAGCCACTCGACGAGAGGTGGTTGCAGCCACTTGGCCATGAATGGCCCTTTCATCCGGGTCCATTGTCGGGGCATGCTGGGCGGGTGGACCCCCGTACCTCCGCCTTCCGGCTCGCGGCGCTGATCGGCACGCTCCCCGAGGGCCCGGCCTACCGCACCCTCGCCGACAGCATCCGGCTGCTCGTGGTCGACGGTCGACTGCTCGACGGCACGCGGCTGCCCAGCGAGCGCGCGCTCGCCCAGGCGATGGGGCTGAGTCGCACCACCACCACGCGCGCGTACGACGAGCTGCGACGTCGTGGCGTCCTGCACTCCCGCCAGGGCAGCGGCAGCGTGCTCCGTGTGCCCACCACGTCGGCCACGGCGAGCAGCCTCATCGTCGACCCCGACGACCCCGACACGATCGCGATGACCTTCTCCGCACCGACGGGACCCTCCGGCCTGACCCGCGCGTTCCAGGCGGCCGCCGAGCAGCTACCGTCGCTGCTCACCACGTCGGGCTACCTGCCCGACGGCCTGCCCGCCCTGCGCGAGCTCGTCGCCGCCGAGTACACCCAGGCCGGCATCCCGACCGACCCGGACCAGGTGATCGTCACCAACGGCGCCCAGGGGGCGATCTCCCTGGTCGGGCGCACCTTCGGACGACCCGGCGCCGGCCTCCTCGTGGAGGGCACGTCGTACCCGCACGGGGTCGAGTCGCTGACCGGTTTCGGGTACCGCACCGCTCCCCTGCCGATCGGCGACGACCCGTGGGACCTGGAGGCGGCGGCGACGAAGGCCCCGCACGTCGACGCCGCGTACCTGATCCCCGACTTCCACAACCCGACCGGCGCGGTGATGCCGGAGGGCACACGCCTGCGGCTCGCCCGGACGCTGCGCCGCCACGGCGTGCTGACGGTCGTGGACGAGTCGATGCGTCGTCTCGACCTCGCCGGCGAGGGGCTGCCGACGTCGTACGCCGCCCACGACCCCGACGCGATCGTCGTCGACTCCCTGTCGAAGGTGCTGTGGGGCGGTCTGCGGATCGGCTGGATCCGCGCCCCCCGTCGGCACGTCACGGCGCTGCTGCAGTCGCGCATGCGCCACGACCTCGGCACGGCCGCGTTCGACCAGCTGGTGGCCGCGGAGGTGCTGCGGCACCACAGGCACCTCTTCGACGAGACCGTCACCCGGCTGCGGGGCCAACGGTCGGCGCTGGTCCACGCGCTGGCCGACCGGTTGCCCGACTGGGAGGTCCCGGTGCCCGCCGGCGGACCGAACCTGTGGGTCGGCCTGCCGAGCCGGTCCTCGAGCCTGCTCGTGGCGGCGGCCGCCCAGGAGGGGCTGCACCTGACCCCGGGGCCACGGTTCACGCTGGGCGCGCCGAGCGCCGGCGAACGTCGCCTGCGCCTGCCGTGCACCTTGCCCGAGCACGTCGGCGTCGAGGCGGTCGAGCGGCTCGCCCGCGCGTGGTCCGTCGTCGCGTCGGGCCGACGCTGCGACACGACGGGTCCCGCCGTCGACCTCATCGCCTAACCCCCCACGATTCGGTACGTCATCGCCCGTTCCGCGCAACGGTTCGGGCGATGACGTACCGAATCGTGGGGACGTCGTCAGGTGGTGGCGCGCCAGGAGGCGTCCCAGAAGTGCCACTCGCGGTCGGTGGCGTCGGCGTACGCGGCCAGCATGAGGTCGACATGCGGGCTGTCGACCGCCAGCCGGTCGGCGGTGGCCTCGGCCCGCAGCACGGACGCCGCGAACGCCGGGTCGTCGTACGTGCGGATCCACGCGGCGTAAGGGTGGGAGTCGAGGTCGGCCGCGGTCGCTGCCAGGTGCTGCCCCACCTCCGCGTACACGCGGAAGCACGGGAGCACGGCGGCGACCGCCACCTCGACGGGCGACCCTGCTGCGTGGTCGGCGAGCATGCCCACGTACGCGCGGCACGCGGCGGAGGGATCGTGGGAGTCCGGGTCGACGTCGCGCCGTGCGAGCTCCCCCACGTGCAACGACCGCTCGGCCTCGACGGCGCCTGCCGCGAAGCCGGCCCAGGCGCCGACGTCGTCGACGTCGGGGAGCCGCGACGCGACCCTCGCGAGCGTGCGCGCGTAGCCGGCGAGGTAGTGCGCGTCGTCGGCCAGGTAGTGGGCGAACACGGAGTCGGGCAGCGTCCCGTCGGCCAGGCCGGTGACGAACGGGTGCCGGCAGACGTCGGCGTAGCGGTCGGCCACGTGCGCCCAGGCCCGTGCGGAGAACGAGGTGCTCACGAGGTCACCGCCCGCAGACGGACGAGGTGGTCCACGGGTCCCCGGCCGCGCCCGACGCTCCTGCGCGCACCCGACGCCAGCGCCTCTGCGAGGTAGGCCTTCGCGGCGCCGACCGCCTCGACCAGCGGGTCACCGAGGGCCAGCCTCGTCGCGACCGCGGCCGAGAGCGTGCACCCGGTGCCGTGGGTGTGCGGGGTGTCGATCCGCGGCGCGCGGAACCAGGTGCTGCCGCGACGCTCGACGAGCAGGTCGTCGCTCGCCGGCCCGTCGCCGTGGCCGCCCTTCAGGAGGACGGCACCAGGGCCCAGGGCGAGCAGCGCCCGCGCCAGCGCGTCAGGGTCGGTCGCGGCGGGCAGGCCCGAGAGCACCGCGGCCTCCGGCAGGTTCGGCGTCACCAGGGTCGCGCGCGGGAGCAGGAGGTCGCGCACCGCCGCCTCGGCCTCGCGCGGCAGCAGCCGGTGGCCGGACGTCGAGACCATGACGGGGTCGACGACGAGCGCGGGCACGTCGGCGAGCAGCTCGGCGACCAGCTCGACCAGCTCCGGCGAGCCCAGCATGCCCACCTTGACCACGCGGACGTCGAGGTCCTCGAGCACCGCCTCGAGCTGGCCGCGGACGACGTCGAGCGGCACCTCGTGCACCCCGCGCACGCCGGTCGTGTCCTGCACGGTCACGGCGGTCACGACGCTGGCCCCGTACACGCCGAGGGCCGTGGCCGTCTTGAGGTCGGCCTGGATGCCCGCTCCCCCGGACGGGTCGGACCCCGCGACGGTCAGCACCACCGGTTCACGTCCCGTCATGCCGACGCCTCCTCGCGGCGGGCGGCGAGAGCCGCGTCGACGACCCGACGCAGCCGAGCGGCGGCGGCCCGCGGGTCGGGGTCGGCGCCCACCGCGCGCACCACGGCGACGCCGTCGAGCCCCGCGCGCACGGCCGGCCCCGCCGTGGTCTCGTCCAGGCCGCCGATGCCGACGACGGGGAGCCGTCCACCCACCCGGACCGCCACCGAGGCGACGCCGGCGAGACCGAGGGGCGGCCCCGTGTCGTCCTTCGTGGGCGTGTCGTGGACGGGACTCACGGCCACGTAGGTGCACGCAGCCAGGGCTGCCGCGTCGTCGAGCTGCTCGAGGGTCCCGACCGACCAGCCCACGACGGCGTCGGGGCCGGTCGCCGCCCGCAGCACCGTCGGGTGGGCGTCCGCGCGTCCCCCGTGCACCCCGTCGGCCTCCGGGAGGACGTGGTCGTTCGCGAGCACGGGCACGCCCGAGCCGGCGAGCGCCTCGCGCAGCAGGATCACCTGGGCACGGACCTGGGCCGGCGAGGCCCGCTTGTCGCGGACCTGCACGCAGGTGACACCGCCCTCGACCGCGGGGACGACCACCCGGCGCAGGTCGACGCCGAACGACGGGTCCGTGACGAGGTAGAGGCGGAGGTCGGGCCCGCCCCTCATGCCGGCACCGGACGGACGCGTCCGACGAGCTCCAGCCCGTGAGGGTCGGCCAGCCGGTCGACCAGCGCGACCCGCAGGCTGCCCGGACCCTGCGCGACCTCGGCCGCCGAGGTGCCGGAGGCCGCCAGCAGGCCCATGGCTCCCGCAGCAGCCTCGAGCGGGTCGTCGACGACGGCACAGGCCGCGGCGACGAGGGCGCTCGACGAGCAGCCGAGCGCGGTGATCATCGGCATCCACGGGTGGCCGCCGACCACGTGGAGCGTGCGGTCGCCGTCGGTGACGACGTCGACCTCGCCGCTCACCACGACGACGCAGCCGTGCTCGCGGGCGACGAGCACGGCCGCGTCGTGCGCGTCGTGCGCGCTGGCGATGCTGTCGACGCCGCGCGAGCCGCCGAGGGCGCCGGCGAGCGTCAGCACCTCCCCCGCGTTGCCCCGCACGACGGTGGGGCGGTGCTGGAGCAGGTCGGCGACGAGCTCGCGGCGGTAGGCCGTGGCGCCGACGGCGACAGGGTCGAGCACCCACGGCGTGGCGTCGTCGTGCGCCCGCTCGGCGGCGAGGCGCATGCCGTCGGCCCACCGTGGGGACGGCGTGCCGATGTTGACGCAGACGGCGTCGGCGAGCCCTGCCATCTCGGCGGACTCGTGGGGGTCGTGGACCATCGCGGGCGAGGCGCCCGCGGCGGACAGCACGTTGGCCGCCAGGTCCATCGAGACGTAGTTCGTGAGGCACTGGACGAGCGGGGTCCGCTCGCGCAGGGCCGTCGTGACGGCAGACGTCGGATCCATGTGTCTCCCTCGCGCCGGTGCTAACCGGATCAGGTTCGGCGGGTGTCATCTCAGCCCCTGCGGGGCACCCCGGACACGTCGACCATAGCGAAGGCCCCCGTCCGGTGGACGGGGGCCTTCGTGGGGTCGGGGTCAACGAGCGGCCCCGACGCCGGAGGCGTCAACGAGCAGCCCCGACGCCGGAGCCGTCAACGAGCTGCAGAGCCCTCGACGTAGTCGGCATCCTGCTGCTTCCACGAGAAGTGGGAGCGCAGCACCTTGCCGGTGGCCTCGATGGGGTGCTGGGCCTCCTGCTCGCGCAGGGCGAGGAACTCGGCGGCGCCGTTGTCCTGGTCGTCGATGAAGCGCTTGGCGAAGGTGCCGTCCTGGATGTCGGCGAGGACGGCCTGCATGCGCTCCTTGACCGAGGCGTCGATGACGCGGGGGCCGGACACGTAGTCGCCGTACTCGGCCGTGTCGGAGATGCTCCAGCGCTGCTTGGCGATGCCGCCCTCCCACATGAGGTCGACGATGAGCTTGAGCTCGTGGAGCACCTCGAAGTAGGCGATCTCCGGCTGGTAGCCGGCCTCGGTGAGGGTCTCGAACCCGGCCTGCACGAGGTGGGACATGCCACCGCAGAGCACGGCCTGCTCGCCGAAGAGGTCGGTCTCGGTCTCCTCGGTGAAGGTCGTCTTGATGACGCCGGCGCGGGTGCCGCCGATCGCCTTCGCGTAGGACAGGGCGAGGTCCCAGGCGCCGTGCGTGGCGTCCTGCTCGACCGCGATGATGTCGGGGATGCCGCGTCCGGCGACGAACTCGCGGCGCACGGTGTGGCCGGGCGCCTTCGGGGCGACGAGCAGCACGTCGACGCCGGCCGGGGGCTTGACGTAGCCGTAGCGGATGTTGAAGCCGTGGCCGAAGACGAGGGCGTCGCCGTCGACGAGGTTCGGCTCGATCGACTCGGCGTACACGTGGCGCTGGACCTGGTCCGGGGTCAGCACGACGATGACGTCGGCCTCCTCCACGGCCTCGGCGACGTCGAGGACGCGCAGGCCCTCGGCCTCGGCCTTCTCGCGGCTCTTGGAGCCCGGGGCCAGGCCGATGCGGACGTCGACGCCCGAGTCGCGCAGGTTGAGGGCGTGCGCGTGCCCCTGGCTGCCGTAGCCGATGACGGCCACCTGCTTGCCCTGGATGATGCTGAGGTCTGCGTCGTCGTCGTAGAACAGCTCGGCCACTGGTTTTCTCCTGTGTCGTGGTGGGGTTCGGGGTGGTTCAGGCGCTCTGGTGGCCCGGCACCGTCCGCAGCGTGCGGTCGGTGATCGAGCGGGCGCCGCGTCCGATCGCGACGCGACCGGACTGGGCGATCTCGCGGATGCCGAACGGCTCGAGCACGTTGAGCATGGCCGTGAGCTTGCCGGAGTCGCCGGTGGCCTCGATGGTGACGGCGTCCGTGGACACGTCGACCACCTTGGCGCGGAACAGCTGGACGGTCTCGAGCACCTGGCCGCGGGTCTGGGCGTCGGTGCGGACCTTGATGAGCATGAGCTCGCGCTCCACGGCGGAGGACGAGTCGAGCTCGACGATCTTGAGGACGTTGACGAGCTTGTTGAGCTGCTTGGTGACCTGCTCCAGCGGCAGCTCGTCGACGTTCACGACGATCGTCATGCGGGAGATCTCGGGGATCTCGGTGGGGCCGACCGCGAGGGAGTCGATGTTGAACCCGCGGCGCATGAACAGGCTCGAGACGCGCGCGAGCACGCCGGGCGTGTTCTCCACCAGGACGCTGAGGGTGTGCTGGGTGGTCATGCGGTCTCCCGGGCCTCTCGCTGTCGATCGCTCACAGGTCCTCGTCCTCCCACTCGGGCGCGAGGTCGCGCGCGATCTTGATGTCGTCGTTGCTGGTGCCGGCGGCGACCATCGGCCAGACCATCGCGTCGCGCTCGACCACGAAGTCGATGACGACCGGGCGGTCGGTGATGGCCATGGCCTGCTCGATGGTGGCGTCGAGCTGGTCGGGGCTGTCGCACCGCAGGCCGACGCAGCCGTACGCGTCGGCGAGCTTGACGAAGTCGGGGATGCGGCGCGCGCCGATCGACTCCGGGCCGGTGTTGAGGTCGGTGTTGGAGTAGCGGCCCTCGTAGAACAGGGTCTGCCACTGGCGCACCATGCCCAGCGAGGAGTTGTTGATGACGGCGACCTTGATCGGGATGCCCTCGAGCGCGCAGGTGGCGAGCTCCTGGTTGGTCATCTGGAAGCAGCCGTCGCCGTCGATCGCCCACACGACGGAGCCGGGCAGGCCGACCTGCGCGCCCATCGCAGCGGGCACCGAGTAGCCCATGGTGCCGGCACCGCCGGAGTTGAGCCACTGGCGCGGGCGCTCGAAGTCGATGAAGTGCGTGGCCCACATCTGGTGCTGGCCGACGCCTGCGACGTAGGTGGCCTCGGGGCCCGCGATGGCGCTGATGCGCTCGATCACGGTCTGGGGCGCGAGGCCCTCGCCGGGTGTGTCGTAGGCGACGGGGAACTTGCCCTTGACCGCGAGCATCTGCTGGCGCCAGGCGCTGTAGTCGCCCTGGGTGCCGGTCTCGTCGGCCTGCTTGCGCAGCGTGACGACGAGGTCGGCGATGACCTCGCGGCAGTCGCCCACGATGGGCACGTCGACCTCGCGGTTCTTCCCGATCTCGGCGGGGTCGATGTCGGCGTGGATGACCTTGGCGCCGGGCGCGAAGGTCTCCAGCTGGCCGGTGACGCGATCGTCGAAGCGGGCGCCGAGCGAGATCAGCAGGTCGGACTTCTGCAGGGCGGCCACGGCGGCGACCGTGCCGTGCATGCCCGGCATGCCGAGGTGCAGCTCGTGGCTGTCGGGGAACGCGCCGCGCGCCATGAGCGTGGTGACGACCGGGATGCCGGTGAGCTCGACGAGCATCGCCAGCTCGGCCGCGGCGTCGGCCTTGATGACGCCGCCGCCCACGTAGAGCACCGGGCGCTCCGCGGCGGCGATGAGACGTGCTGCCTCACGCACCTGCTTGCCGTGGGGGCGCGTGGTGGGACGGTAGCCCGGCAGCGCGAGCTCGTTCGGCCAGTGGAAGGTCGTGGTGGCCTGCAGCGCGTCCTTCGCGACGTCGACGAGGACCGGTCCGGGACGGCCGGTGCTGGCGATGTGGAACGCCTCCGCGACGACGGTGGGGATGTCGGCGGGGTCGGTCACGAGGTAGCTGTGCTTGGTGATCGGCATCGTGATGCCGCGGATGTCGGCCTCCTGGAAGCCGTCGGTGCCGATGAGGCTCGACGACACCTGGCCGGTGATCGCGACGATCGGCACGGAGTCCATGTAGGCGTCGGCGATGGCCGTGACGAGGTTCGTCGCGCCGGGGCCGGAGGTGGCCATGCAGACGCCGACCCGACCGGTGACCATGGCGTAGCCCTGCGCCGCGTGGCCCGCGCCCTGCTCGTGGCGCACCAGCACGTGCCGGATGCTCGAGTCGAAGAGCGGGTCGTAGGCGGGGAGGATCGCGCCGCCGGGGATGCCGAAGATGACCTCGACACCGGCGTGCTCGAGCGACCGGACGAGGCTCTGGGCGCCCGTCAGCGTGTCGCTGCTCGGCCTCGTGACCACTTCCGTCATCGCTTCGTCCTCATCTCGTCTGGTCGTGCCCGGTGGGTGTGCTGCGTGCTGGTCGGCCCCGGCGTGTCGCCGGACGGCGTCCTGTCCCCTCGCATGAAAAAACCCCCCGGCCAATGATGGCGCACGGAGGGTGACGCGAGACGGCGGGTCGTCGCGTCAGTCGTCTACGACAAGGCGGGTGAACAGCACCTCGACAGTCTCGCCCTCTCGCGCGACGTGGTCAAGTTCTGAGACAAGACGTACCAGCATCCGGACGGGGGCTACTGCTCGGGTGGGGCTGCGCTGCTGCGGCTTCTTATTCGGGTGGGGCTGCGTCGGCGTGGCTCCTCGTGGCGGAAGGGCTGCGTTGCTGCGGGTTCTCGTGGGTGTGGTCTCCGAAAGGGCCTCGACCGGGCGGCTGAGCGTGGGTCGGCTTCGGGTCTCGGGCTGGGGCTCCCGCTGTGGGACGCAAGGATCTGCGTTCGTGCGCTGGGACTCGAAGGATGCTGCGTTTGCGACGGGATCCCGTAGTGAACGCAGAAGCCTCCGGTCTCGAACGCGCGAATGCAGAATCTTGGGTGCCCTTTGCGTTGGGGAGACGAAGGATTCTTCCTTCTCGTGGACCGTTCCACGAGAAGGAAGAATCCTTCACACCCCTGGCCCCGTCAGCGGTGGATCCGCCACCTGAACAGCGCTCAGAAGGTGGCAGACCCACCGCCGGCACACGCAAACGCAGAATCTTGCGTCCACCGCGAGCCACAGCCCGAGAACCCAGCCCACCGGCCCGCCAGCCGCCCGGTCGAGGCCCTTTCGGAGACCACACCCACGACAAGCCGCGCCAGCGCAGCCCCACCCGAGAGACAAGCCCCACCGACGCACCCGCCGGACGAGTCCCGACCTCACCAGGGCGAGACGGCGTAGTCCTTGAGGAAGACGCCGTGAACGTCCTCGCCCGCCTCGCCGCGCACGATCGGGTCGTACACGCGGGCCGCTCCGTCGACGAGGTCGAGGGGGGCCTTGAACCCCTCCTGCGCGAGCCGGACCTTGGTGGTGTGGGGGCGTTCGTCGGTGATCCAGCCGGTGTCGACGGCTGTCATGAGGATCCCGTCGGTCTCGAGCATCTCCCCCGCGCTCGTGCGGGTGAGCATGTTCAGCGCGGCCTTGCTCATGTTCGTGTGCGGGTGGCCCGGACCCTTGTACCGGCGGGAGAACTGGCCCTCCATCGCCGAGACGTTGACGACGTAGGTCCGTCGCGCGGGCGATGCGGCGAGCGAGGGGCGCAGCCGGCTGATGAGGATGAACGGGGCCGTCTGGTTGCAGAGCTGGACCTCGAGGAGCTCGAGGGCGTCGACCTCGGACACCGTCTGCACCCAGCTGTTGGTGTCGACGACGTCGGGCACGAGCCCGCCGGCGTCGATGCGGTCGAGGTCGGCCGACCCTGCCGTCATCGCCTCTTCGAGCCGCTCGGAGAGCCGGTCGGCGGTGACCGCGTCGGCGGCCAGCACGGGGTGCGACTCGACCGAGCCGACCAGCGCGGCCGGGTGCAGATCGCTCGTGTGGCCGAAGGTGACGAGCTCCGGTCCCCCGGTCTCGTGGCTCAATCCGGGAGGCAGGGGCACGTTCTCAGCCTCCGCCAGCGGACCGTAGGCGCCCGGCGAGCGCCGGACCGTCTGCGCCGCGTTGTTGATGATGATGTCGAGGTGCCCGCGCGCTGCGAGGTCGTCGGCCAGCCCGACCACCTGGGCGGGGTCACGCAGGTCGATGCCCACGACCCGCAGCCGGTGCATCCAGTCGGCGCTGTCGGGCAGGCTCGCGAACCGTCGCACCGCGTCCCGCGGGAAGCGGGTCGTGATGGTGGTCTCCGCACCGTCGCGGAGCAGCCGCAGCGCGATGTACATGCCGATCTTGGCCCGTCCCCCCGTCAGGAGCGCCCGCCGGCCGGTCAGGTCGGTCCGGGCGTCGCGCTTGGCGTGGCTCATGGCCGCGCACTCGGGGCACAGTTGGTGGTAGAAGGCGTCGACCAGCGTGAACTTGCGCTTGCAGATGTAGCACCCGCGGGGCACCTGGAGGACCCCCGCCGTGGCGCCGCGCGCCGTCGAGGTCAGCGCGATGCCCGCCGTCTCGTCGTCGATGCGCTGGGCCGAGCCGGTCGCGGTGCGCTCGACGACCTCGCGGTCGGCGGCGGCCGTCGCCTCGCGGGCCGCGCGCCGCCGCTGCTTCTTGACGTCCTTGTAGAACGCACCGCAGGCACGACGCAGCGCGACGTACGCCTCGTCGTCCTCGCCCAGGAACTGCGCCTCGCCGAGGACCTTGAGGGCGGTCGCGAGCTCCTCGTCGCTGAAGTCGGGCACTACCCGGTGACGGCGCCGTGCGCCGCGGAGCTGACGAGCTTGCGGTACTTGGCGAGCACGCCGGACGTGTACTTCGGGGCCGCGGGCTCCCAGCCGACCTTGCGACGCTCCAGCTCGTCGTCGTCGATCTCGACCTCGAGAGTGCGGTTCGCGACGTCGAGCGTGATCGGGTCGCCGTCGCGCACGAACGCGATGGGTCCGCCGTCGACAGCCTCGGGGGCGACGTGGCCGACGCACAGTCCGGTGGTCCCGCCCGAGAAGCGGCCGTCGGTGAGCAGCAGGACGTCCTTGCCGAGGCCGGCGCCCTTGATGGCGCCCGTGATGGCCAGCATCTCGCGCATGCCCGGTCCGCCCTTCGGCCCCTCGTTGCGGATGACCACGACGTCGCCGGCGGTGATCGTGCCGTCCTCGAGCGCGTCCATCGCGGCCCGCTCGCCGTCGAACACCCGGGCCGTGCCCCGGAAGACGTCGGAGTCGAACCCGGCGCTCTTCACGACGGCGCCCTCAGGTGCGAGGGAGCCGCGCAGGATCGTGAGCCCACCGGTCTTGTGGATGGGCGCGTCGAGCGGGCGGATGATGTCGCCGTCGAGGCCGAGGTCGATGTCGGCGAGGTTCTCGGCCATGGTGCGACCGGTCACCGTCATCACGTCGCCGTGCATGAGGCCGGCGTCGAGCAGCGCCTTCATGATGACCGGGATGCCGCCGACCTTGTCGACGTCGTTCATGACGTAGCGACCGAACGGCTTGAGGTCGCCGAGGTGCGGGACCTTGTCGCCGACGCGGTTGAAGTCGTCGAGCGTGAGCGGCACGCCCGCCTCGCGGGCGATGGCGAGCAGGTGCAGCACCGCGTTGGTGGAGCCGCCGAGCGCCATCACGACCGTGATGGCGTTCTCGAACGCCTCGAGCGTCATGATGTCGCGGGTGGTGATGCCTCGGCGGAGCAGCTCGACGACGGCCTCGCCCGACTTGGCGGCGTAGTCGTCACGGCGACGGTCCGGCGCGGGCGGGGCGGCCGAGCCGGGCAGGCTCATGCCGAGCGCCTCCGCGGCGGAGGCCATCGTGTTGGCGGTGTACATGCCGCCGCAGGCACCCTCGCCGGGACAGATCGCCCGCTCGATGCGGTCGACCTCCTCGCGGGTGATGAGTCCCTTGATGCACGCGCCGACGGCCTCGAAGGCGTCGATGATCGTGACGTCCTTGCCGTCGACGTTGCCGGGCATGATCGAGCCGGCGTAGAGGAACACGCTGGACAGGTCGAGGCGCGCCGCGGCCATGAGCATGCCGGGCAGGCTCTTGTCGCAGCCGGCCAGGAGCACCGAGCCGTCGAGCCGCTCGGCCATCATCACGGTCTCGACGGAGTCGGCGATGATCTCGCGGCTGACGAGCGAGAAGTGCATGCCCTCGTGACCCATGCTGATGCCGTCGGAGACGCTGATGGTGCCGAACTCCAGGGGGTAGCCGCCGGCCGCGTGCACACCGGTCTTGACCGCCTTGGCGAGTCGGTCGAGGGAGAGGTTGCAGGGCGTGATCTCGTTCCAGCTCGACGCGACGCCGACCTGCGGCTTCGGCCAGTCCTCGTCGCCCATGCCCACCGCACGCAGCATGCCGCGCGCGGCGGTCTTCTCGAGACCGTCGGTGACGTCGCGACTGCGGGGCTTGATGTCGACGCCGGGCTCCGGCGTCGGGGCGGGTCGGCGTTCGGGGGTCTCGCTGGGCATGGGGCTGATCCTACGACCGGGCGGCTCGGCGGCGTCCGCTGGTCACGTCGCCGCACCGTCGGCCCGCGCGAGCAGCCGCGCGGCAAGGTCGCGCAGCCGCTGCTCGTCGTCGCGGCGGGCCACCTGGAGCCTTGCGCTCATGGCCTGGGGGGTGATCCCGAGCTCCTGCGCCGCGGCCCGTTGCGTGGTGTGCCGCTCGAGCACGTCGACGGCCTGCTGCCCGTCCGTCGACCGGTCGGCGACGAGCCGCGCCAGCACCTGCAGCGCGGTCTCGGCGTCGGTGCCGGCCGCCTCGTCGCGGCCCGTCCCCACGTCGAGCGCGACGCCCGCGGTGCAGCGCGCCGCACGTTCGACCGCCGTCCGGGCGGCGTACAGCGCAGGCCCTCGGGCGGCCCGCACCGACGTCGGCAGCGGGGTCTCGACGTCGCCGACCCCGACCCCGACCCACCAGCGCTGGGCTCGGGCGACCAGCACCACGACGTCGACCGCGGTCACGGGGTCGTCCACGAGGGCCTGCACCTCGTCGCCGACGGTGCGTTCGAAGCCACGCACCGTCGGCGTCCCGTCCAACCTGCGCAGGAGGGCGGGGACCCCGTCGGCCGTCTGCCGGCTCCGGCGCTGGTCGAGCGTGAGGGCGAACATGTCCCCACCCTATCAAGCCTTGAGGCTTGATTCACGTATATCAGGTATGCAGGCTTGATCATGGGCCGTTCCCGAGGACCGCGCCGGGCGAGGGGCGTCCGACCCTCGTGGCACGATGACGGCGGAGAGGAGCACCATGACCGACCGGCCCGCCGACCCCTCGGCCGCTGACCCACCCGCACCGCTGGAGCCGTCCGCCGAGGCTCCCGTCGACGCACCGGTCGAGGCGATCGAGGTGGAGCTGAGCATCCTCGCCGAGGCTCGCAACGAGGTGGGCGCCGCCGACCACAAGGCGTCGATGGTGCTCGCCGTGCTCGGCATCGGGTTCGGGGCCCTCCTCGCCGGCCTCATCGCGCGGGACTGGAGCCCCGCCGAGCTCAGCGTCGGCGGGCGAGCCGTCTGGTACGTCGGCGCCCTGCTCGCCGCCGGGTCCGTCGGCGCGGCGGCGCTCGCCGTCTGGCCGCGGTTCACCGTGCCGCCGCCCTCGCCGCAGGTGTACTACTGGGGCCACGTCGCCGCCTTCGACTCCCGGGAGGCCCTCGACGCCTCGCTCGACGCCCAGCCGCCGACCCTGCCCGCCCGCACCCGGCACCAGCTCTACGAGCTGTCGCGGATCGTGGCGCGCAAGTACCACTGGGTGCGCGTGGCGATGCGTCTGGCCGGCGCGTCCGTGCCCTTCTTCCTGCTCGCAGGACTGGTGGGCTACTGACCGGCGACAGGAGGCGTGAGGACCGTGCCGTGCAGCAGCAGGTCGTGGGCGTGCAGCACCGCGTAGGCGCCGCTGCGGCGCAGGTTCTGCGAGACCGCGGAGGCGCTGATGCCCTCCTCCTCCGCGAGGTCGGCCTGCGTCCTGCCGTCCAGCACGCCCCGGAGCAGCCGACGCGACCGCGGCAGCATGCCGCTGACGATCTCGTCGCGCAGCAGCAGGAAGGCGTCGACGTGCGCCGGGTCCGGGTGCTCGGGGCCGAACGGCACCCCGTCGGCGACGACGTACCAGGTCCGCAGCGTGCGGTCACGCCCGGTCTCGCGAGCCTTCGCCTCGTTGATGGCGTCCCGGGCGGCCCACCACCCCGGACCGTCCTGCAGCAGGCCGACCGCACCCTGCCCGAGGTGCTGCACGGGGCCCACCCCGACACCGGTGCGGGCGTCGAGCTCCTCCGGGAGCTCGAGGCGCAGGAGCAGCGAGGACCTCAGCGCCTCCTCGACCGTGGCGTAGCGAGCCTGCGCCTCGTCGCCGACCGTCGGCTCGAGCGGCTGCTCGGCGGGAACCGCACGGTTGACGGCGGCCAGCGCCTCCGTGAACGCCCGGTGCACCCAGGCGCGGTCCGCGTGCCGGCGGGAGCCGACGAGGTCGACGATCATCGTCACCCGCGTCCGCAGCTCTGCCATACAGGTAAGTCTATGCCTTCAGGTAAGACATTACCTGCTCCTGACATCATGGGTTCATGCGTATCGCCTGGGCCGTCGGGAAGGACTTCCGACACCACGACCCCGACCTGCCCCTGCTCACCGCGGCCGTGACCGCCCGCGGGATCGATGCGCAGACGGCCGTCTGGGACGACCCCGAGGTCGACTGGGCCGCCTACGACCTCGTCGTCGTCCGCTCCTGCTGGGACTACGTGCCTCGGCGCGCGGAGTTCCTCACGTGGGCCGAGGAGGTGCCGCGGCTCGCCAACCCGGCGTCCGTGCTGCGGTGGAACACCGACAAGACGTACCTGCGCGGCCTCGACGAGGCCGGCGTCGCCGTCGTGCCCACGGCGTGGTCCGTGCGCTCCGTCGCCGACCTGCCGGAGGCCGACGAGTGGGTGGTGAAGCCGACCGTCTCGGCCGGCGCGGCCGACACCGCCCGCTGGAGCGACCCCGAGCAGGCCGTCGCCCACAGCCGTCGCCTCCTCGACGTCGGTCGTCCCACGATGACGCAGCCCTACGTGGACGCCGTCGACACCGAGGGCGAGACGGGCATCCTGCTCTTCGGCGAGACCGTGTCGCACGCCTTCCGCAAGGGCGCCCTCCTGGCCCGCGGCGACGACCCCCGGAGCCTCCCGGAGCTGAAGGAGGACATCGGGCCGCGTGAGCCGTCCGCCGACCAGGTGGCCTTCGCCCGGCACACGGTGCGCGTGGCACGCGAGCTCACCGGGCACGAGCTCCTGTACGCCCGGGTCGACGTCGTGACCGGGCCCGACGGGCGGCCACGCCTCATGGAGCTCGAGCTGACGGAGCCGTCGTTCTTCCTGCCGCACACCCCGACGGGCGCCGCGACCTTCGCCGACGCCCTCGAGGCACGGCTGTCCGGGTGAGGACCACGCCGTCGAGTTCGGCCGAACGCGTTGCGGACACCCCCGCGAGCAGGCAGGATCGACGCCCGTGAGCCAGACCCCGGGCCTCGTGCGCTTCCACGACGTCACCAGCGCCGACGGCACGCGGCTGCGCGCCTGGACCAACGACGCCGACGGACCGACCGTGCTGCTGTGCAACGGCCTCGGCACCAACCCGTACGCCTGGCCCACCCTGCTGAGCCCGGACTGCGGCGTGCGGATCGTCTCCTGGAACCATCGCGGCGTCGGAGGCTCGGCCCGTCCGGCGGACGGTCGCGTCGACCTCGACTCCTTCGTCGAGGACGCGCTCGCCGTGATGGACGACGCGGGCCTGGAGTCCGCGCCCGTGCTGAGCTGGTCGACCGGCGTGACGGTGGCCTTCGAGCTCGCGGGGCGCCACCCGGAGCGCGTCGAGGGCATCCTGGCCGTCGCGGGGGTCCCGGGCAACACGTTCGGGACGATGCTCGCCCCCCTGCACGTCCCGCCGTTCCTGGCCCGGCAGCTGATGGTCGGTCTCGCCCGGGTGACGACGGTGACCGGTCACGGCCTCGCGCCGGTGACCACCCGCCTCCCCTGGACCCGCTCGACGACGGACCTGCTGCGCCGGGCCCGGCTCATCGACCCCGTCGCCGACACGGCCGACCTGCAGGCCATGGTCAAGGAGTTCTTCACCACGCACCCCGCCTGGTACGCCCGACTCGCCCTCGGTGTGTCCCAGCACGCCCGGGTGCGGCTCTCCAGCATCGACGTGCCGACCACGTTCGTCTCGGGCCGCTGGGACGTCCTCACCGGGGCGCGCGACATGTACACGGCGTCGCAGAACGTCAGGCGCTCCCGCTACCGCGAGCTCGACGCGACCCACTTCATCCCCGTCGAGCACCCCGACGTCGTGCTCGAGGAGCTGCAGCTCCTGCTCGAGCGGATCGAGGCGCTCCGCACGTCGTGAGACCGGCGGACGTCGGACCGGTTCGTCAGGCCAGATCGTCAGGCCGGGTCGTCAGGCTGGGTCGTCAGGCTGGGTCGTCCGCCCACGACGTGCGACCGTCGCCGGTGATCGGGATCGTCGGCCCGGGCGTGACCCGCGGGCGGAACGTGGCCTCGCCGAGCCCACGCACGCGGGCGAGCCACTCGCGCGAGCGCCGGCCGCCCTCGCTGACCACGTAGCCCTGGACGTCGAGCCCGGCCGCGACGCCGAGGTCGACCGTGCGGGCCGCGTAGACGCCCTGGGTGACGACGATCGCGGTGTCGGCCTCGAAGACGTCGCGGGCCCGTCGCATCGTGTGCCACGTGCTGAACCCGGCGTAGTCGGTGAACACGTCGGAGGCGGGCACGCCGGCCTCGAGCACCGCGTCGCGCATGGCGTCGGGCTCGTTGTAGGTCGGGGTGCCGTTGTCGCCCGACAGCAGGATCTTCTCGACGAGTCCCCGGTCGTAGAGCTCCACGGCGGCGCGCACACGCTGCTCGACGGGACGTCCCAGGGAACCGTCGGGGTAGACACCTGCCCCCGGCACGATGGCGACCTGGGCCGCGTCGAGGTCGTCGACCTCGCGCGTCATCCGATCCGAGGCGCGGCCCACGACCAGCAGGTTCGCGACGACGACCAGCACGACCACGAGGACGGCGAGGGCGACGGCGGCCGTCAGCAGGAGCCGTGACCACGACCTGGGACGTCGGCCGACGTCCTCGCCCTCGTGCGTCGTCACGGGGCCCTCAGGCGAGCTTCTCGAGGATCAGCTCGCGCACCCGGCCGGCGTCGGCCTGGCCGCGCATCTCCTTCATCACGGCGCCGATGAGCGCACCGGCGGCCTGCACCTTGCCGTCGCGGATCTTCTGCGCGACGTCGGGGTTGGCGGCGATGGCGGCGTCGACCGCCGCGCCGAGGGCACCGTCGTCGGAGACGACCTCCAGCCCGCGGGCGGTCACGACCTCCTCGGGCGAGCCCTCCCCCGCCAGGACGCCCTCGAGCACCTGCCGGGCCAGCTTGTCGTTGACGCGGCCCTCGTCGATGAGCGCCTGCACCCCCGCGACCTGCTCGGGCGTGACGCCCAGCTCGTCCAGACCCACGCCCGCCTCGTTGGCGCGCCGGGCCAGCTCACCCAGCCACCACTTCTTCGCCGCCGCCGGCGTGGCGCCGGCGGCCACCGTGGCGACCACGAGCTCCAGCGCCCCCGCGCCCACGGTGTCGCGCATGTCGAGGTCGGAGAAGCCCCACTCGGACTGCAGCCGCTTGCGACGCTCCGCCGGCGGCTCCGGGAGGGTGCCGCGCAGCTCCTGGACCCACTCCCGCGACGGCGACACCGGAGCGAGGTCGGGCTCGGGGAAGTAGCGGTAGTCGTCCGCGTCGGACTTCGGACGTCCCGGCGAGGTCGAGCCGTCGGCCTCGTGGAAGTGCCGGGTCTCCTGCAGGATGCTCTGGCCGGCGTCGAGCACGCCCGCGTGCCGCGAGACCTCGAAGCGCACGGCCCGCTCGACCGAGCGGAAGGAGTTGACGTTCTTGGTCTCGCTGCGGGTGCCGAGCGTCGCGGAGCCCTTCGGCTTGAGCGACAGGTTGACGTCGGCGCGCAGCGAGCCCTGGTCCATCCGGGCGTCGGAGACGTCGAGCGCCACCATGAGGTCGCGCAGGTGCTGGACGTAGGCGCGCGCGACGGCCGGAGCCTTCTCGGCCGGCACCTCGATCGTGCGCGTGACGATCTCGATGAGCGGGATCCCGGCCCGGTTGTAGTCGAGCAGCGAGTGGTCGGCACCGTGGATGCGACCAGTCGCGCCACCGACGTGCAGCGACTTGCCGGTGTCCTCCTCCATGTGCGCGCGCTCGACCTCGATGCGGAAGGTCTCACCCTCGACGTCGAGGTCGACGTAGCCGTCGAACGCGATCGGCTCGTCGTACTGCGACGTCTGGAAGTTCTTCGGCATGTCCGGGTAGAAGTAGTTCTTCCGCGCGAACCGGCACCACTCGGCGATCTCGCAGTTGAGCGCGAGACCGATGCGGATGGCCGACTCGACGGCCTTCGCGTTCACGACGGGCAGGGCACCGGGCAGGCCGAGGCACACCGGGCACACCTGGGTGTTCGGCTCGGCCCCGAACGCCGTGGCACAGCCGCAGAACATCTTCGTGGCGGTGCTGAGCTCGACGTGGACCTCGAGCCCGAGCACGGGGTCGTACCGCTCGATCGCCCGCTCGAACGGGACGAGGGCGGGCGTGCTGGTCTGCGTGCTCATCGGGCGGCTCCTGCGTCGATGTCGGCGAGGACGGGTGCGTCGACGAGCCGCTCGAGGGCCGCGCCGACGTTGTAGAGACGGTCGTCGGCGAGCGCGGGCGCGAGCACCTGCACGCCCACGGGCAGCCCGGTGTCGCTCGCGAGGCCGACCGGCAGGCTCAGCCCCGGCACGCCGGCCAGGTTGGCGGGGATGGTCGCGACGTCCTCGAGGTACATCGCGAGGGGGTCGTCGCTCTTCTCCCCCAGCCGCCAGGCCGTGGTGGGCGTGGTGGGCGAGACGAGCACGTCGACCTGCTCGAAGGCCGCCGCGAAGTCACGTGCGACCAGGGTGCGCACCTTCTGGGCCGAGCCGTAGTAGGCGTCGTAGTAGCCGCTCGACAGCGCGTAGGTGCCCAGGATGATGCGTCGCTTGACCTCGTCGCCGAAGCCGGCATCACGGCTGGCGGCCATGACCTGCTCGGCGCTCGCGGGCGGGCCGTCGGGCGTGACCCGCAGGCCGTAGCGCATCGCGTCGAAGCGGGCCAGGTTGCTCGACACCTCGCTCGGCATGACGAGGTAGTAGGCGGCGATGCCGTGCTCGAAGCTCGGGCACGAGACCTCGACGACCTCGGCGCCCGCTTGCGCGAGCAGCTCGACCGTCTCGTCGAAGCGCTGCTGGACGCCGGGCTGGAAGCCCTCGCCGCCCAGCTCCTTGACGACGCCGACCCGCAGTCCCGTGACGTCGCCGCGGCGTGCGGCGTCGACGACCGACGGCACCGGGGCGTCCAGGCTGGTGGAGTCCCTCGGGTCGTGACCGGCGAGCACCTCGTGCAGGAGGGCGGCGTCGAGCACGGAGCGGGCCATCGGACCGACCTGGTCGAGGCTGCTCGCCATGGCGATGACGCCGTACCGGGAGACCCCGCCGTACGTCGGCTTGACGCCGACGATGCCGGTCATGGCACCGGGCTGACGGATCGAGCCGCCCGTGTCGGTGCCCAGCGCCAGCGGTGCCTCGTAGCCGGCGACGGCGGCGGCCGACCCACCGCTCGAGCCGCCGGGGATGCGCTCGGTGTCCCACGGGTTGCGGGCGGGCTTGTAGGCCGAGTGCTCGTTCGACGAGCCCATCGCGAACTCGTCGAGGTTGGTCTTGCCGAGGATCGGCAGCCCGGCGGCGCGCAGACGCGTGACGACGGTGGCGTCGTACGGGGGCACCCAGCCCTCGAGGATCCGCGAGCCGGCGGTCGTGGGCTGGCCGACCGTGTTGATGAGGTCCTTCACGGCCACCGGCACGCCGGCCAGCGTCGGGAGCGTCTCGCCGGCGGCGCGGCGCGCGTCGACGTCGGCTGCGGTGGCCAGCGCCCCCTCGGGGTCGACGTGCAGGAACGCGCCGAGCCGGTCGTCGACGTCGGCGATCCGGTCGAGGTGGGCCTGCGTGACGTCGACGGACGTCAGGCTGCCGTCGCCGAGCGCCTCGGCGATCTCGGCGGCCTTCAGGCGGACGGGGTCGCTCATGTCAGTCCACCCCCAGGATCTGCGGCACGAGGAAGCGCTGCTCCTCGCTGGCCGGCGCGCCCGCGAGGGCCTCGTCGGGTGTGAGACCCGGACGGACGACGTCGTCGCGGAAGACGTTGTCGATCGGCACGGGGTGGCTCATGGCGGGCACGTCGGCGCTCGCGGCCTCCTGGACCGCGGCGACGTGGTCGAGGATGGCGGGCAGCTCGGCGCCCAGCCGATCGAGCTCGTCCTCGCTGAGCGAGATGCGCGCGAGGCTCGCCAGGTGGGCGACGTCCTCACGCGAGATGGCCGACGACATGCGTCTCCCTTGCGGCTGGGGTGCGGGTACCGACCCATCGTAGTGAGGCGTCACCTCACGTTCACCGGCGTCCCCTACGCTCCGCGTCGTGCTCGAGACCCACAGCGCGATGCAGCTGTCCGCCTACTCCGTCGACGACTCCGACGACGACGACCCCGTGCTCCTCGACGCCCGCGGCCTCGCCGTGGACACGTGGCGCGAGGGCTACCCGTACGCCGAGCGGCTCGACCGGGACACGTACGAGCTGGAGAAGCGTCTGCTGCAGATCGAGCTGATCAAGCTGCAGAGCTGGGTCAAGGACTCCGGGCAGCGTCTGGTGCTGCTGTTCGAGGGGCGCGACGCGGCCGGCAAGGGCGGCACCATCAAGCGCTTCACGGAGCACCTGAACCCGCGCGGCGCTCGCGTCGTCGCGCTGGTGAAGCCGACCGACCGCGAGCAGGGCCAGTGGTACTTCCAGCGCTACGTCTACCACCTCCCGACATCGGGCGAGATCACCTTCTTCGACCGCTCCTGGTACAACCGCGCCGGGGTCGAGCGGGTGATGGGCTTCTGCACGCCCGAGCAGTACACCGAGTTCCTCAAGCAGGCCCCGGCGTTCGAGAAGATGCTCGTCAACGACGGCATCCACGTCGTGAAGTTCTGGTTCTCCGTGTCGCGGGCCGAGCAGCTCACCCGGTTCACCATCCGGCAGATCGACCCCGTCCGTCAGTGGAAGCTCTCACCGATGGACCTCGCCTCCCTCGACAAGTGGGACGCCTACACCGACGCCAAGGAGGCCATGTTCCGCCGGACGGACACCAAGCACTCCCCCTGGACCGTCGTGAAGAGCAACGACAAGAAGCGCGCCCGCCTCGAGGCCATGCGTCACGTGCTGCACCGCTTCGACTACCCCGGCAAGGACCACGACGTCGTCCGCACCCCCGACCCCCTCGTCGTCGGCGCCGCCGCCGACCTGTTCGACCCCGACTCCGCCGACGTCGACTGAGGGCGTCTCGTCCTGCTGGTGCGCTGGCTGCGGGGGTCTCGTCGTGCTGGTGCGCTGGCTGCGGGGGTCTCGTCCTGCTGGTGCGCTGCCGCAGGTGGACTCGTCGTGCTGGTGCGCTGCCGCAGGTGGACTCGTCGTGCTGGTGCGCTGCCGCAGGTGGACTCGTCGTGCTGGTGCGCTGGCTCGGCCTTCGCTGGGGGTGGTCTCCGAAAGGGCCTCGACCGGGCGGCTGGGTGGGGGTCGGCTTCGGGTCTCGGGC